>NZ_JBEXYL010000045.1:0-74679 GCF_040630895.1 Streptomyces sp. NPDC005728 | reverse complement strand
GATGAGGTAGGCAGCGGCCTGCGACAACGCGAGCGGCAGGTGCCCTAAATCCTGGGCGAGCGCGGCGAGCTGTTCGTCGGGCTCGCAACCAACTCCCGCCGGGCGCACGCGCGGAGGCGTTCCCCCTTGTCAGTCGCGGACCGCCACGCGATCCGCGTCCGCCTCCTCCACGGTGGACCTGGCGACCACGAGCGACGGAAGGTCACGACGGCTGCGCAGTCCGGTGAGGGTGATCAGCAGGCCCGCCACGGCGACGGCCGTGACGACCATGAAGCCCGGCCGGTAGCTGTCCAGGACGGCCTGCGGGGTGGCGTGCGCCGGTGCGGCCGCGGTGACCACGGCCGTCACGACGGCCAGGAAGATCGCCCCGCCCACCTGCACCGAGGTGTTGAGCAGCCCGGAGACCATGCCCTGCTCGTGGTCCTCCACCCCGTTGGTCGCCTGGATGTTGAGCGAGGGGAAGACCAGGGCGCAGGCCGCGCCGATCAGCAGCATCGACGGCAGGATCACCGCCGCGTACACCGGGTCCAGGTCGACGCGCAGGAACAGCGCGTACCCGACGACCATCAGTGCGAAGCCGGTCGCGATCAGCCGCGGGGTGCCGAACCGGTCGACGATCGCACCGACCTTCGTCGAGGACACCGCCACCAGCGCACCCGCCGGCAGGAAGGCGAGCGCCGTGTGCAGCGCCGACCAGCCGAGCAGGGACTGCATGTACAGAGTGGTCAGGAACTGGAAGCCGACGTAGGAGCCGAAGAAGGCCACCGCGCCGAGCTGGGCCCGGACCTGACTGCCCGAGCGCAGCACGCCGAGCCGGACGAGCGGACTGGGCGAACGCCGCTCGACCAGGACGAACGCGATCAGCAGGACGGCGACGGCCAGGAAGGACAGCAGCGTACGGGCCGAGGCCCAGCCGGCCTCGGGCGCCTGGACGACGGTGAAGACCAGCAGCAGCATCGCCGCGGTGCCGAGGACGGCGCCCGGGATGTCGTAGCCGTCGTGGTTCTCCTCGCGGGCGCTGCGCGGCAGCAGCTTGAGCCCGGCGGCGAGGGCGATCAGCGCGATGGGCGCGGGCAGCAGCATGGTGAAGCGCCAGCTGGCCTCGGTGAGCAGGCCGGAGAGGACCAGGCCCATGGAGAACCCGGTGGCGGCGCAGGTGGTGTAGATGGAGAGCGCGCGGTTGCGCAGCGGACCCTCCGGGAACGTCGTGGTGATGATCGACAGGCCCGCCGGCGCGGTGAAGGCCGCGCTCAGGCCCTTGATGAAGCGGCTGGCGATCAGCAGCGGGCCCGAGTCCACCAGCCCGCCGAGCAGGGAGGCGACCGCGAAGACGCCGAGGGCGACCAGGAACACCTGGCGCCGGCCGAGCAGGTCGGCGGTCCGGCCGCCGAGGAGGAGCAGCCCGCCGTAGCCCAGGATGTAGCCGCTGACGATCCATTGCAGCGTCGAGGTGGACAGGTGGAGATCGGAGCCGATGGACGGCAGCGCGACGCCGACCATGGAGACGTCGAGCGCGTCCAGGAACATCGCGGCGCAGAGCACCAGCAGGGTGCCCCACAGCCGGGGAGTCCAGCGTCCTTCGGACGCGGGGGCGGTGAGCGGAGAGGTCATGGCGACGACACTACATGCGCATGCATCGAATGCAAATGCATTTAATTACGATGCAACAATCTCGTTTCTCTGCTACGGTGCGCCCATGGCGGCGAACCGGGCCGAGCAGGCGCTCGTGGAGCAGTGGCGCGACATTCTGGCCCTGCATGCCCGCACCCAGTGCGAGCTGGACCGTGTCCTGCACGGACACGGCCTGTGTGCCAGTGACTTCGAGGTCCTCGACGTGCTCGCCGACGGCACGGCGGCGGACGGCGGCAGTGCCTATCGCGTCCAGGAGATCTCGGAGCGCGTCCATCTCAGTCAGAGCGCGCTGTCCCGGCTGATCGGCCGCCTGGAGAAGGACGGGCTCGTCGAGCGGGCCATGTGCGCGGAGGACCGGCGCGGCGTCCGCGTGGCACTCACGGGCAAGGGGCGCGCGCTGCACGGCGAGGTACGGCCGGTGCAGCGCGCGGTCCTGGCCCGGATGCTGGACGACGCTGACTGACGCGACATCAGATCCCGGACTTCTCCCGCCACAGCGCAGCGAGAGAGGGATCGCCCGTCACGCTCGGCACCGGCACACGGTTCCACAGCGCCAGGTACAACAGGTCCGCCGGGCCCGCCAGTTCGGCCTCGGCCTCCCCGGACCCGTCCCGCGAGGCCGCCGGCGGCTCCGTCGACAGCCGTACGGTCCACACCGCGTCGGCGCCCGCGTCGACTGCCCGCACCCGCATCACGCGCGGCTGCTCCGTGCGGACCCGGCTCCTGGAGCGGGCGTGGAAACCGCGTAGCAGCTCGTCGATGCCGTCGGCCGCGAACTCCGTGGCGATCGCGGACGCCGTGCCGCCCCGAGCCGTCTCGGCGTCGTAACGGTGGACCGCCGTCTCGTGCGCCTGCCGCCGGGTCCAGAACAGCAGCGGTGAGGGGCAGGGCGCCGGGTGGAAGGTCCAGCACTCCAGGTCGGCGGGTGCGGCGGCCAGCGTGTCCACCAGCAGGCGGTGGCTCTCCCGGTACCAGGCCACCAGTTCGGCGCCGTCCAGGCCGGGGCCGTCGTCGAGGGGGCGCGGTGCGGTGTGGCCTTCGGCGACGTAAGCGGTGGCCCACCGGTGCACCGCGCCCGTGTGCCGCAGCAGGTCCTTGACCTGCCACTGCGGGCAGGTCGGCACCTTGGCGTCGGTACCCGCGGTCTCGGCGGCCGCGGCCAGCGACCGGCCCTCCCGGTCCAGGGTCCTGAGGAATTCGGCAGTCTCCATGGGGCCGAGTGTGCCGGATGGAGCACGCTCGAGGCTCACATCGGCGGGGAAGGCGCGATGAGCAGGCGCGCGGCCGGTCTCTCTGCCCTGCGGTCCCGGGGCGGCGTCGGGTGCTCGTCGCCTGGTGCCGTAGGTCGGACGCACGCGGTGGCGTGCGACGCCCCTCATCCTGGGCGCAGGGCTCGCAGATGCTGACGCCGGGCAAGGGTGCGGGCGTCGCCCCCGGTGGTCCACGAAGACCGACGACCGCGTCGGCTCCGGCCGCCGCCTCCTCCACTCCCTGGCCGGTGACCACGTCGCCACCGCGGGCATGGAGTGCGGTACGGCCTCGTGTCCCGCCGTGTTCGGCTTCTTCACTACGTGCGACCCGATCAGGCCGGTGCCGCCGAAGACCGCGGACTTCATCGGTCACCTTTCGTCGCGCACCGACAGGCCATACGTCCAGACTGCGACGGCTCGGTGCGCGGCGCATGCGGGACCGTGCGGGGCGGCCTCGGTGCAGGACGCTTCGTGACCACGTGCCTCGCGGGCCGGCGCCGGCGATGAGCGACCGCCGGCCTCGCGTCTGACGTCATGTCAGATACTCATCACCCGTCGTGTCGCCAGGCCGATGAGCGCGGCGACGGCGGCCAGCACGGCGACGCTGGTGAGCGCCGCGGGCAGCGAGAACCAGTCCGACATGAAGCCGATCGCGGGCGGTCCCAGGAGCATGCCGCCGTACCCGAAGGTGGAGGCCATGGCGACACCGGACGGACCGGCCAGCACGCCGGCCCGCTCCACGGCCACCGGGAAGAGGTTGGCCAGCCCGAGACCGGTGACGGCGAAGCCGATCAGTGTCGCCCACACGGAGGGCGCGAGCGAGCCGAGCAGCATGCCGGCCGTCGCGGTGGCACCTCCGGCGATCACGGTCCGGGCGCGCCCGAGGCGCTCCAGCAGCGCCGTCCCGGTCAGGCGGCCGACGGTCATGGCGAGCGCAAAGCATGAGTATCCGACGGCCGCCGTCCCCGACGAGGCCGCCAGGTCCTGCTGGAGGTGGAGGGCGCCCCAGTCGGCCATGGCCCCCTCGCCGTAGGCCGTGCACAGCGCGATCAGACCGAAGACGACGACGAGCCCGCGGGTCCGGACATCCGGGCGGCGCGGACCACCCGCCTGCGGGCGGAGGCGGTCCGACGGGACCGGCGGCTCGTGCCGCAGGACGGCGCGTCCCGCGACAGCGGTGACCAGCAGTCCGACGAGTGTCAGGCCGAGCAGGTGCCGGGTGGGGGAGAGAGCGCCCGCGACGAGCCCGCCGAGCCCGGCGCCGAGCATCCCGCCCAGGCTGAACGCCGCGTGGAAACTGGGCATGACGGGCCTGCCCAGCGCGGCCACCAGGTCGACGGCGGCGCTGTTGAACGCCACGTTGATACCCCCGTAAGCCGCCCCGAACAGGAGCAGCACGGCGCCGAGCGTCACAGCGGAGTGGGTGAGCGGGGGCAGGGCGACGCTGAGGGAGAGCAGTACCGCGCAGACGACGGTCACCTGGTGACTGCCGAAGCGGCGGCACAGACGTCCGGTGAGCGTCATCGTCACGACCGCCCCCGCGGACACCCCGAGCAGCGCGAGCCCGAGCCCGCTCGCGGAGGCGTGGGTCTGCTGCTTGATGGCGGGGATGCGCACCACCCAGCCGGCGAAGACGAAGCCGTCCAGGGCGAAGAACGTGGTGATCGCGACCCGGAGACGAGTGAGACCGTTGCCCGGCACGACGTTGTGCGATCGGGATTTGTTTAGTAGCGGCACAAAGTCAGGCTAGGTGGGGCGGCGGCGCAGGGCAAGGCGGCCGGTATACCGCGTACACGGCGAGGACGACGAGCGCCCGGACGGCGCGCCCGATGTCGCGATTGCCTTCAGTGGTCACAACCGCACTCTTCGTGATTGCTTGCCATGGCGATTCCTTGCTCCTCGGGAAGAATGGAGTCCGGAACTGCGGTCGCCTGTTGGGGCACGGCCGCTCCCGAGAACTCACCGATGACTTTCCGGCCTCGACGGTGTCCTTACTCGAGGACGAGATGGCCGACCTGCTCGACTGCGGCGGCGTCTCGGTGAACAGCGCGCTGCCGCAGGCGCGCCCGACGCTGGAAGGCCTGAGTCCCGCGCCCGAGCCTCCCGAGTACCAGGAACACGCGGCGATCGATCGGTTCTGCCAGGGCCTCCGACGTGAAGGCTTCGATCCCGCGCTCGATGAAAGGTGAACGTCACCATGAAGACACCCCCGATCGTCTCGCCGCAGGAGTGGGAGGCTGCGCGCCAGCAGCTGCTTGTGGAGGAGAAGCAACTGACCCGCGCCCGTGACGCACTGGCCGCCAAGCGCCGGCGGATGCCCTGGCTCGCGGTGGAGAAGGCCTACGAGTTCGACGGACCCGACGGCAGGGTGGGCCTGCTCGACCTGTTCGATGGTCGTCGTCAGCTGATCGTCTACCGTGCCTTCTTCGAGCCCGGCGTGTTCGGCTGGCCCGACCACGCCTGCCGCGGCTGCTCCATGGTGGCCGACCATGTGGGCAACCTGGCTCATCTGAACGCCCGCGACACCACTCTCGTCTTCGTCTCGCGCGCGCCGCAGCCGGACATCGCGCGGGTGAAAGCGCGGATGGGCTGGACGATCCCCTGGTATTCGATGACCGACGACTTCGACACCGACCTGGGTGTGGACGAGTGGCACGGCACGAACGCGTTCATCCGCGACGGGGACAACGTGTTCCGCACCTACTTCATCAACTCCCGTGGTGACGAGGCGATGGGGAGCACCTGGAGCTACCTCGACATGAGTGCGCTCGGACGGCAGGAGACCTGGGAGGACTCGCCCGAGGGCTATCCCCAGACCCCGCCGTACGAATGGTGGAACTGGCACGACGCGTACAGCGACGCCGAGACCGCCCCGGAGTGGCTGGCCATCACCCGCCGAGACACCGGGGACCCGTCCGAGTGAGCCCCACCGGCACTGCCGGATCCGTGCGGGCCTTCGTGGACGGACGGATGAGAACGGGTGCACGGGTCTGTCACACGTGAGGCTGTATGTGATACGGAACTGGGCAGGCGGATCGGGCCCCCGAAGCGCCTCCGGCCGGCGGAGATTTCCGGTTTTCGGCCCCGTTGGCGAGGTCAACCAATCGTCGGACGGGCCGAGTTCGGGATGCGGACAGGTCCGGGGGCGGCCGAATCGGTCATGGCTACATCTCGGTTAATGCTTGCTCACGAGCTGGTTGCGGCCAGGTGAGCAGGCCATGATGGTTCCATGACGTTGGCCTCACGCGCGCTAGCGCAACTGGCGACCTGGCCGGACCTGAGACAGGCCGTCCCGAGCTGCGGCCTGGGACAGGCCGTGCGTTCGGCCCAGGGCGAGATCGCCCACTTCCACTCGGACCGCGACGTGGATCTACGGCTGACCGACCGGGCCATCCGGCGGCTCGCCAAGGATCTGAAGCACACGGGCGCCATCCGGATCGTGCCGGGCTCGCAGTGGGTGACCCTCCGGCTCGACGCCGCGAGCGACGTCGACCTGCTGCTGACCCTGGTGAGCGTGGCACTCCAGGCCCAGCAGACCTGGCCCGACCCGGCCGACCGGGCGCCGGTCGGCTGCAACGACCAGCGCGGGGCGGGGTTCGTGAAGGTCGACCTCAGCGGTATGTGACGTCCCGCGCAGAGACGTCAAACCGTGAGGACGCGGATGCCCGCCTCCTCGAAGCGGCGCACGGTGCCCTGACTCGCCGCCGTGTCCGTCACGAGCGTGTCCACCAACTCAGCCGCGCAGATGCGGGCGAACGCCCGCTGGCCCAACTTGCTGGAGTCGGCGGCCACCACCACCCGCTCGGCGCGCTCGCACAGCAGCCGGTTGATCGCGGCCTCAGCCTCGTCGTGCGCCGCCGCTCCGTGCGTGACGTCGAACGCGACCACGCCGAGTACGGCGACGTCGAGCGTGATCTGGCCGAGCACGCCGTCCGCGAGCGGACCGATGAGTTCGTACGACTGCGGGCGCGCGACCCCGCCCGTCACCACGATCTTGAACTGGGGTCGTACGGCAAGCTCGTTGGCGATGTTGAGTGCGTTCGTGACGATGGTCAGCGCCGGTGAACCGGTACCGAGGTCGCCGCGCACGGCCAGCGCGCGGGCCACCTCCGTGGTGGTCGTGCCGCCGGTCAGCCCGACCGCCTCGCCCGGCGCCACGAGATCCGCCACCGCCTTGGCGATCCGCTGCTTCTCGGAGGCCCGGCGGGCCGTCTTGTAGCGCAGGGGAAGTTCGTACGACACCCCGTGCACCACCGCGCCGCCCCGGGTGCGCACCAGCATCTGCTGCTCGGCGAGCTGGTCGAAGTCCCGGCGGATCGTCGCCGCCGACACCTCCAGTTCGGCCGCCGCCTCCTCGACGTCCAGCCGGCCGCGCTCGACGAGCAGTTCCAGCAGCGCCTTCCAGCGGGCGTCCCGGGACATCCGCAGCCTCCGTTCTCCGTCTTTTCGGCGACCTTAGCGCACCCCAGTCTGTGCACTGATGCTTGATTGTGCTCGAAAGCTCGCTATATCTTGCAGGAACGATCAGCAAGGGGAGGGTGTGGCATGAGCCATGTCGAGGACGAGCTGAACAGCCAGCCCGAGTGCTGGATACGGGCGGCCGAGGAGGCCGGACGGCACGCCGAAGCACTGCCGGGCGCGGGGGAGCGGGTCGCCGTCGTCGGGTGCGGGACGTCGTACTTCATGGCGCAGGCGGTGGCCTGCCTGCGCGAGGCCACCGGGCAGGGGGAGACGGACGCGTTCGCCGCCTCGGAGTTCCCGCGCGGGCGGTCGTACGACCGGGTCGTCGCCCTCACCCGCTCCGGCACCACCACCGAAGTGCTGGACCTGCTCGGTCAGGTGCGCGGGATGGCGCGGACCACGGCCGTCACCGCCGACCCCGCCACCCCCGTGCGGTCGGCCGCCGACGACCTCGTCGTGCTGGACTTCGCCGACGAACGCTCCGTCGTCCAGACCCGGTTCGCCACCACCGCGCTCACCCTGCTGCGCGCCCACCTCGGCCTGCACACGACCGCCGCCGTCGCCGACGCCCGAACGGCCCTCGCGACCGACCTGCCGGAGGGGATCGTGGACTGCGCACAGTTCACCTTCCTGGGGCGAGGCTGGACCGTCGGGCTCGCCAGCGAGGCCGGCCTGAAGATGCGGGAGGCCTCGCTGTCCTGGACCGAGGCCTACCCGGCGATGGAGTACCGGCACGGTCCGATCAGCATCACCACCGAGGGCACCGCGACCTGGATGCTCGGCGAGTCACCCGAAGGCCTCGCCGAACAGGTGCGCGCCACCGGTGGACTGTGGGTCGAGGGCGCGCTCGACCCGCTCGCCGAACTCGTCCGCGTCCAACGCCTCGCGGTCGCCGTCGCCGCCCGCCGCGGCCTCGACCCCGACCGGCCGCGCCACCTCACCCGTTCGGTGATCCTCGCCTCTTGACCCGCTCCGGGAAGGGAAACAAGCCGTGCCCCTCGCGACCACCGGCGAGCTGGTCACCCGTGCCGCCGAAGCCAGGTCAGCCGTCGCCGCCTTCAACGTCATCACCCTGGAACACGTCGAGGCCGTCATCGCCGGAGCCGAGTCCACCGGCGCACCCGTGGTCCTCCAAGTCAGCGAGAACGCCGTCAAGTTCCGCTACGGACGGCTCCTGCCGCTCGCGCGCGCGGCCGTCACCGCCGCCGAGCGCGCCGGCGTGCCCGTCGCGTTGCACCTCGACCATGTGCAGAGCGACGACCTGCTGCGCCAGGCGCCCGAAGCCGGGTTCAGCTCGGTGATGTACGACGCCGCCCGGTTGCCCTACGCCCAGAACCTCGCCGCGACCCGGGCCGCGGCCGACTGGGCACACGCCCAGGGCCTGTGGATCGAGGCCGAGCTGGGGCAGGTCGGCGGCAAGGACGGCCGGCCCCCGCTGGACGCCCACGCGCCCGGCGCCCGCACCGATCCCGACCAGGCGCGCGACTTCGTCACCCGCACCGAGGTCGATGCCCTCGCCGTGGCCGTCGGCAGCGTGCACGCCATGACCACCCGCACCGCATCCCTCGACCACGGCCTCCTCAAGCGCCTGTCCGCCGCCCTGCCCGCCCCGCTGGTCCTGCACGGCTCGTCCGGTGTGCCGGACGACGGACTGGTCGCGGCGGTCAGGGGCGGGATCGCCAAGGTCAACGTCGGCACCGCCCTCAACGCGGCCATGACCGGCGCGATCCGGGAATTCCTGGCCGCCCACCCGGAGGCCGTCGACTCACGCAAGTACCTCAGTGTGGGCAGGGAGGCGATGGCCCGCGAGGTCGCACGCATCATCGGCGTACTCGGCCGCACCGGCACCTGACCGGACGCCGGCCGTCTCGGCCACCGCACCTGCCCCGTCAGGGCACGGACGGGTGCGGACTCAGCGCACCGTCACCGTGACCGAAGCGGTCATCGTGCAACGTGGCACACGGCTGATCAGGTCCAGCAGGAGCCCGCGTTCCTCTGCACGTTGGCCGAAGCGGCCGAACCACTGTTCAGGACGTGCGCTCTCGGTGGAAAAGGTCAGACGATACTCGTAGTCGCCTGTTTCCGACGGGCTGAAGTGGTCGAATGCGGTCAACGGAAAGGAGACACCTCCTTCCACGGCCTGTCCGGGGGCGAAGGCCTCGCCCGGAGCCAGCCGGCGGAAGTGCGACCGCAACAGCGGTCCGACGAGGGGGTCCTCCGGACCTGGCTGGTCTGTGGGACGCCCGTCCCGAAGGATCGCCGTGCGGTAGTGGGGATAACGCAGTCCGGCCTCGGAGCCGTCGAGTACACCGACGACCCACAGGCCCGTATCGCTGACGTTGCGCAGCTCCACGTGGACGGGAACCGGCTCGCCGAGGGGGTGCGGGCCCGCGGCCGCACACAGGACGAGTCGGAGACCGGCGGCCGTCCGACCGCCGGTCTCACTGTCGGGGATTTCGGGTGCCACGATCGGCCCTGCCGGTCCTACGGGCGGGTGACCGCTGCCTTGGTCTGTTCGGCCTGCGTCTCTATCTCCCGCATGACGTGCGGGTTGAGGTTCTTGCCGCGGAACACGTCGACCATCCGGTCCATGACCTGTGTCGCCCGTTGCGGATCTCCCGCCTCGGCCGCCACATGGGCCAGGCGCCGCATCACCTGTCCGAGCGTGATGTTGTCGACGCCCTGGTCACCGGTCGAGGCGTTCACGACCCTGTTCAGCTCGCTGATGCTCTCGTCGGGGTTGCCGCACCGGATGCGCAGCGTCTTGTCGGCGGTGAGGTCCTTGAAGTCCCTCGCGGCATTGAATCCCTTGACCAGACGCGGGTAGACGGCGAGCGGGTGGTCGGAGTACCGCTCCAGGACCTGGCCCAGTGCCTCGTTCCCGGAGGTGAGACTCTCGGACCGGGAACCGAGCAGATAGAAGAGCGTGCCCTGCTCGTCGCCGAGCATCAGGTCGGCCACGTTCTCGTCCTCGTCGCTGTGGGGTGCGCGGACCGTGAGCTGATGGACCTGGGAGATCACCCGGGAGCCGTCGGCCGCGCAGTACTGGGCCCGCAGTTGGTACCGGCCGGGCTGCTGGAAGTAGAGGCCGTCCCTGCCGTAGCCGATGTAGGCACTGTCGTAGATCGCCGGCCGGGCGGTGTCCAGCACCGTCTGGTCGTCCCCGTCCGCACAGCGGATCAACGCGGGCCGGTAGGCCTTCACCTGTCCGGAAGGCGGGCGGATGGCGATGTTGACGTACCCGTCCTTGGGGTGCAGTCGGCTGAACGTGGTGCATCCGCGCAGGTCGGAGGTGGCCAGCTTGAGCTCGACCACGACCGGTTCGCCCAATCGGAACGTTTCCTTGGAGCGCAGTTCCAGGGTGAGGCCGGAGTGGTCGATGACAGGGTCGCCGAATAGATCCGCGTCGACCTCGGCGGCCCCCACCCCGAACGGATTGCCGCCCATGACCACGTCACGGTAGAAGCCGTGCCGCACGTGCACCAGTTCGCTGTCCGTGAACTGGAACGGGAATTCGGCCCAGTAGGCGGCCGCCCCGCCGGGTGCCGGCGGCAGGGGCTTGTAGTTCTGCACGTAGTTCATCCACGACAGGTCACCCAAACCGCCGTTGGGGCCGAGAGGCTGTGGCGGGTCGGCGGAGTTCTTGTCCCACGAGTGCAGCAGGTTGAAGGCGTGACCCAGTTCGTGGACGTACGTACGCAGCTGCGCGCGCCGGCTGACCGGATCGTCGCCCTGGATCAGGTTGTGGAAGACCGCACAGCCCTGCCTCTGGAAGGACCCTCCGAAATCGAACATGATGCCCCGGACGGTGCTGTCCTCGTACGCGGTGGCCACCAGCTGCCATACCTGCCACAGGGGGGCGTCCCGCCAGAGGCTGAAGTGGTTGACCATGGCGTTGTGCAACTCCGCGTCGTTCCACTTCAAGTCCGGGCCGGCGGCACCGGTGGAGATGACATCCGGTGTTCCGGCGATCTGCATCTGGATCCCGGCCTCCGCATACGCGGCCGGTACGTTCAGCACGCGTGCGGGACTCGATGGGGGCTGTGCCAGGGACCCGGTGTTGTACGAGACGAACGGGATCGTTCCCGCCACGGAGTCCTGTTCGAGCTGGACGGTGCGGAAATGCGGGGAAGCGAACGTGCACAGGTAAGTCGCGCTGGGCGCCGCGCCGTCGTTGGAGAATTGCACGGTGGCCGGGCCCGGTCGTGGTGCGGCGACCGGGTCGACGACCACGGCCACCTCCACGTGCGGGGACACGGCGGGGAAACTGAACTTCCCCCGGCCCGCGAGCTTCACCACGCCGTCGCCGGAGACGACCGACGGTGCTTCCACGACGAAGGAACCGACGTAGTTCGTGGTCGCCCCGCTCGTCTGGAAGAAGTCCCCGCTGATCCGCCCCATGGGCCGCGGACCATCCACGTCCACTCGCAGTTCGAGCAGCTTCTCGCCCTCTGTGCTGCGGTAGCGCCCACTGACGAAGGTACGGACCGGCCGGTCCGCCGCCTGCTGTGCGGACTGTGCCTCGAGGTTCGCCACGCGTGCCCGGAGCCGGGCCAGTTCCTCGGCTTCCGGTTCCGCGACCACGGCGTTCGCGGGCGCGCCCTGCTCAGCCCTCGGCATCAGCTCTTCACGGTCGTGCGCCTGGGGCGGGTATGCTGCCCCGTTCAACGTTGTAGGGTCCGAAATGACCGACATGGCCCCTGCCTCCTGCACTTGGGATCCATCGAGCGGCACGGTGCGAGTGAGGCGCTCGTTTCATCCATGCAGAAAGGGCGTGGGTGACTACATACCCCACCCGCTGGGGTGGCTCGAGTAGTCGTTTCTGGCCAACACCACCACCATCTCTCCGCCGTCGGGGAGGCCGCAACTCGGCCGGCCGGGCGCAGCGGAGGGGTCGTCAACGACCACAGCGGCGCGGGGGATCCGGCCGCGACCACGGTGGGGCTCGCCGCCGGCCGAACTCGACGACGGAGCCCGGTCGGCCGTGATGATCAGAGGCGTGGCGGGAACCGGTGGCGCTGTCGCCGCGGGCAAGCCGGACACGCTCGCGTTGGAGGCGGTCGCAGCCGTCCGCTCGGCTTCGCAGGCCGTCGACCGGCTACGCGCGCAGGGCGGGGCGGACGTGGCCGCAGTGCAGGGGCACTTGACCTCCTCGCGACAGGCCCTAGCCCTTCTTGACCGCCTTCAGCACCACGAACTTGGGGTCGCTCGCCACCAGTTGGCTGTTGCCGAAGAGTCGCCTGAGCTTGAGGTGGTAGCCCAGGTGCCGGTTGCCGATCACCCACAGCTCACCGCCCGGGCGCAGCGCGCGCTCGGCCCCGGTGAACATCCGCCACGCCGTCGTGTCGGTCGTCGCCTGGTGGGAGTGGAACGGCGGGTTGTTCAGCACGAGGTCCACACTGCCGGGAGCCACCCCGGCCAGCCCGTCCCCGACCCGGAACTCGGCGTGCCCGGGCACCCCGTTGGCCTTGTACGTCGCCTCCGCCGAGGCCACGGCCTGGAACGACTCGTCCACGAACAGCACCTCGGCCTCCGGGTCGGCCAGCGCCATCGCTGTACCGACGACGCCGTTGCCGCAGCCGAGGTCCACCACACGCCCGGCCTCCGGGCCGGCCGGCAGGTGCTGCAGGAAGAACCGGGTGCCGATGTCGAGCCGGTCGGCGCAGAACACGCCCGCGTGGTTGACGACCGTGCGCCCGGAGACCGCCCCGATGCCCTCCGGGAGGTCGTAGCTGTACGGCCACGGGTTCGCGGGCCGCTCCAGGGACGGGTCCGGGGTGCAGAAGATCAGCCGGGCCTTCTGCTGCGCCAGCGAGGTCCGGGTCGGCCCGAGGATCCGTTCGAACAGCTGGAGCGTGGAGGTGTGGATCTCCTTCACCATCCCGGTGCCGACGACCACCGTGTCCGCGTGCACGGCGGGAGCGAGCCGCAGCAGCTGGTCCTCCAGCAGCGCCAGGCTCTTCGGCACGCGTACGAGCAGGACGTCCACCCGCTCCGGCGGCGGGTCCTGGGTGGTGAGCAGACGCACGGCACCGGGCTCGACGCCGGCCCGCGCCAGGTTCGCCCGCGTCGCCTCCTGGCTCAGGAAGGAGTCGGTGAGCTGCGTCGGCCGGTACCGCGCGAGCGTCGTCGCCAGCGCCCCCCAGCGGTCGCCGACCACCACGACCGCGCCCGTGAGCGGCACCCCCTCCTCGGCCAGGTGTCGCAGCAGGTACGCGTCGGAGGCGTCCCAGGCACGCAGCCGGTCGCGGGGATCCTCGGGGAAGCGGGACAGCTCGAACTCGCCCCACGGAGTCGTCATACGGTCGTTCATCGTGCTCCAGGCTAGCCGAGCCGCAGCTCAGGCCCGGTCGGCCGGGCCTCGGGCAGGATGGAGCGCATGGACGTGGAACTGTTTCCGAGGGAGCGGGCCGAGGTCGCGCCGGGCGCCGTGCACGTCCCGCACTGGCTGCCCGCCGAGCGGCAGCGCGCGCTCCTGACCGCCTGCCGGGACTGGGCGCGCCCCCCTGCCGGGCTGCGCACGGTGCGCACCCCGGGCGGCGGCACGATGACCGCCCGGCAGGTCTGTCTGGGCCGGCACTGGTACCCGTACGCCTACGCCCGCACGGTCGTCGACGGCGACGGCGCCCCCGTGAAGCCCTTCCCGGCCTGGCTCGGCGAGCTGGGCCGCGACGCGGTGGCCGACGCGCTCGGCCCGGAGGCGGTCCCGGCGGAGCCGTACGACATCGCGCTGATCAACTTCTACGGCGGTGACGCCCGCATGGGCATGCACCGCGACGCCGACGAGAAGTCGGCCGCGCCCGTGGTCTCGCTGAGCCTCGGCGACGCCTGCGTCTTCCGCTTCGGCAACACGGAGAATCGCGCGAAGCCGTACACGGACGTGGAACTGCGCAGCGGGGACCTGTTCGTCTTCGGCGGGCCGTCCCGGCTCGCGTACCACGGTGTGCCGCGCGTGCACCCTGGTACGGCACCGCCGGAGCTGGGTCTTGCCGGGCGGCTGAACATCACCCTGCGGGTGAGCGGGCTGTAGATCACGGCACCGGCCACGACAGCTGCGGATCATGGGAGACTCACCCTCATGAGCGGCACGGCGGACCCCCGGAAGGCGGGGGAAGGGACCACCTCGAGGGCGCGGCTGGACCGGGGGCGCGGTGCGCTCGGACCGGCGCTGGAGCTCGTGCACACCGGGCGGGCGCCGACCCGGGCCGTGCTCACCGCCGAACTCGGGGTCACCCGGGCGACGGCCGGGGCGGTGGCCGCCGAACTGGAGGCGCTCGGGCTGATCCGGGTCGACGCCCGGCCGGGCGCCGGGGCCGGTTCCCAGGGGCGCCCCTCGCACCGGCTGGAGGTCGCCGAGGACGGTCCGGTGGCGCTGGCCGCGCAGGTCCACGCCGACGGCTTCCGGGCTGCGCTGGTCGGCCTCGGCGGGCGGATCGTGGCGACCGCGCCCGGCTGCGAGACCGTCGACGCCGACCCGGCGAAGGTGCTGGGCTCCGTGGTGGAGGCCGGCGCCGAACTCCTCCGCACGTCGGGCCGCCGCTGCGTGGGCGCGGGGCTCGCCGTCCCGTCCGCCGTCGCCGAACCCGACGGTCTGGCCCTCAACCCCCTCCACCTGGCCTGGCCGGTGGGCGCACCGGTCCGCCGGATCTTCGCGGAGTGCGTACGCGCCGCGGGTATCACCGGCCCCGCCTTCGCGGGCAACGACGTCAACCTCGCCGCCCTCGCCGAGCACCGGCACGGCGCGGGCCGGGGCGCGCGGGACCTGCTGTGCGTGGCCACCGGACACCGTGGCGTCGGCGGGGCCCTGGTCCTCGACGGCCGCCTGCACACGGGCAGTTCGGGCCTCGCCCTGGAGGTCGGGCACCTCACCGTCAACCCGGAGGGGCGCCCCTGCCACTGCGGCAGCCGGGGCTGCCTGGACGTCGAGGCTGACCCGCTCGCGCTGCTCATCGAGGCCGGCCGCGACCCGGGCCCCGAGGTGTCCCTGCTCCAGCAGGCCAACGACCTGCTGCGCACCCAGTACGCCGACCCGGCCGTCCGCACCGCCGCCGAGGCCCTGATCGACCGCCTCGGCCTGGGGCTCGCCGGCCTCGTCAACATCCTCAACCCGGACCGCATCATCCTCGGCGGCCTGCACCGCACCCTCCTCGACGCCGATCCCGAACGTCTGCGCGCGGTCGTCGCCGACCGCAGCCTGTGGGGCCAGAGCGGCGGCGTCCCCATCCTGCCCTGCACCCTGGACCACAACAGCCTGGTCGGCGCCGCGGAGTTGGCCTGGCAGCCGGCACTGGACGATCCGCTGGGCGCACTCCAGTGACGCCGCCCACGGTGGAACTCTGGCACGCACTCCGCATCCGGCTCGTCGAGACGCCCACACCCGAGGTCTCCCCGGGGCACCGCTCGGCGATGGACCGCCTGTGGGCACAAGCGGTGCGCGCGAACCCGGCACTGTTCGACGGTCCGGTGGCCGCGCTCACGGGGCTGGAGCGGGACGGATGGGACGGCCTGGTGCTGTCGTGGGCGCGGGCGACCTACCGCTTCCGCGCACTGCGCCAGGTGCCGGACGCGCCCGCGTGGTCGTCCCTGTTCGTGACCGTGCTGCAGCCGTCCGACGACGGCCGTCTGATGGTGGGCCGGATGTCGCCCTCGACGGCAGCCCCGGGGCGCTGGCAGCTGCCCGGCGGGACCATCGAACCCCCCGACGGCGAGGGTGGGCTGGACCTCGCCGGTCTGCGCCGCCACGCGGCCCGCGAACTGGCCGAGGAGATCGGCTCCGACACACCGTCCGACGCCCTGGCCCTGTGGCTGACCACCCGGGGAACCAGTGGCAACGTCGGCGTGATGTTCGTGGCCCCGCCGCGACCGGCAGACGAGTTGGACGAGCGGTACGCGGAGCTGGTGCGGACGGAGTCGGCCCGTGGCTACGATCCTGAGTTCGACCGCATCGAGCTGATCCGCTCGGCGGCCGATCTGGAGGGGCTGGAAGGACCGCACGTGGACTACCTGGAACCGGTCGTACGGCACTACGCCGGCGGCCCGGCCTGAACCGTCGGGGTGTCCTGGGCGTGGCCACCGGCCGGCGGAGGCTCCACAGGCATCCCGCTCAGCGGCAGAGCCCCATGATCAGGTCATCGAAGCCGGCGAACTCCTCGCGGGCCAGTCTGGTCAGTGTCGCCGCCGTTTGTCCGCGCCCCGCAGCGAACTGCTCGGCCACCGCTGTCAGTTCGGCGTTCGGACGGGAGGTGAGGCCCACACCGTAGGGGTCGACCGCCTCCAGCGGACCCGCACCGTCGGCCAGGATCCACAGGAAGTCGGACAGGTCGCGGGCGACGACGCCGGTCTCGCCCTCGGACCCGAGGAAGACGACGGGCTGGTCGGCCGGCTCCCGGCCCGGGCGGACCAGCCAGAACGCCGCGTAACCTCCCGTGCCGTCCATGCCGAACACCCGGAAGGCGTCGCCGCTCACCTCCTTGTTGCCGGTCCACGACCGGAACCAGTCGGTCGTCTCCTCGGCGGAGAGGAAGCGGTCGAAGGGCTCCAAGTCCACCCCGTCGCGGTCGTAGTCGAAGGGGTGGGCAAGAGCGGCGGCGAGCGCCGCCGGGAAACGGCAGTCATCATGCGTGGAGGTCATACGCGCAGGCTAGCCAGCGGGACTGACAACCCGACGGGGCCGGGACCTACGAGGCCACGCGCCGGGGCCGGGCGACCAGCTCACCGCCGCAGTTGGGACAGATCTGCCCCATCGCCTCACCGCACGCCACGCAGAACGTGCACTCGTACGAGCAGATACGCGCCGGACCCTCCGCAGGCAACCCGGTGGTCTCACAGCGTTCGCAACGGTCGCGCATTTCCAGGGCCATGGCAGTCTCCGTCTCCTCGGGCGGGTGGCCGGTGGTGTTCCGGAGCCCATCCTCCGGACAGGCAGTCCGAGCCGAAACCCGCCATGGGGACGGAGATCCACACGATCGGGCCACCACCCGGTCACGTCCAGTCGACCGCGAACGCCTGCCCCGGATGGTGCGTGAGGATGCGGTCCACCAGCTCCGCACCCACCGCGTCGGCCAGCCGTGGCCGCACCCTGCGCAGCAGGTACGGCATCCCGGGACCGCCGTCCACCGACCGCGCCCCGGCGGCCACCGTGTCCCCGCCGAGCAGCAGCCGGTCTCCGTACCCGGCCTCCGCCAGGTCCCGGACCGCCTCCGGCATCCGCCAGTCGGTGGCGTGGTGGGCGCGGGAGGGCCCGTCGAAGGCCAGCCAGCAGCCCGAGGCGGCGGCCTGCCGCTGCACCACCGGGTCGGGGGAGCGGTTGAGGTGTCCGAGGATCACCCGGTGCCCGGGCACTCCCAACTCGCCGCACAGCAGGTCGAGCACGTCCAGTGCGCCGGTCCCCAGTTCCAGGTGGACGGCGATCGGCGCTCCGGTGGCCCGGTGGGCCTCCGCCGCGGCGGTCATCGTCCAGCGGGCGTGTGCGTCGAGGGCGTGGAAGCCGCCCGCCACCTTGATCAGACCGGCGCGCACCCCGGACGTGCCGATGCCCTCGGTCAGCTCGCGGACGAACACCTCGGCGAGCCTGCCGCGCAGCCCGTCGAGGATCTCCGGCGCGTAGTGCGCCGCCTGGTGCAACCCGGTCGCGCAGACGAGGTGCACCCCCGTGCTCCTGGACAGGCCCGGCAGATCCGCCGCACGCCGGCCCATGCCGTACGGCGTCCACTGCACGACAGCCGCCCCGCCGGCAGCCCGGAACGCCGTCAGCTCGGCCCGCGCCGCCGTCGCGTCGTCCAGCTCCAGGCCCGGCAACTGCGGGCTGCGCAGGAAGAGATGGTCGTGCGCGTCGCACACGCCCAGTTCGTCGGCGCGGACGTCACCGAGGACCGTACGGACGCGGCTCACCACTGCCGGCCGCGGGGCAGGTCACTCCGCCCGGGTGCCGACAGGTGCAGCACCTCGAACACGTCGCCCTCGGCCTTGGACGTGTTGTGCTCCCAGAGCGAGAAGTGGACCAGCTCCCATGCGCGCGTGTCCACGGCGGTCGCCGCCAGTACCGCCCCGTCCTCCGCGGCCAGCCGCCCGGTCTCGCTCGCCGCGTCCGCCATGAACGTGGCCAACTCCGCACCGTCCGGCACCGGTTGGCGCCGCCGCACGGCGAACGCGGCGGGGGAGCCGGCGGCAGCGCCCTCCTCGAAGGCCAGGCCCGTCCACTGCCGTATCTCCGGCCGCCCGAAGTCGTCGACAGGCCCCTGGAAGGCGCCTCCCCAGAGGAAGCTGTTCATGCCCTCCACGGTGTTCCAGAGGTAGAACGGCCCGTACTGGTTCACCGGCGAGCCGTGCACCCCGCGCTCGCGCAGCACGTACGTCTTGATGCCGAGGCCGTCCCAGTCGTCCAGGAGAGGGGCGACGCGGTTGACGCGGGAGCGGATGATGCCCATGTCGTAGTCTGCGGGCAGGGTGAACTCGTACTGCATGGCGTGCATGTCGCGATTCCCTTCTCAGGCCGGGTAGTCGGTCACGTGCTCGTGCCACTCGGTCGTCGTGCCGTCCTCCGCGGCTTCCACGACGGCGAGGTGCGTCATGAAGGCACGCGGCGCGGCACCGTGCCAGTGCCACTCGCCGGGCTCGATCCACACCGTGTCGCCCGCACGGATCTCCTCCACGGCACCGCCCTTGCGCTGCACCAGCCCCTCGCCCTCCAGGACGTGCAGCACCTGGCCGTGCGGATGCCGGTGCCAGGCGGTGTGCGCGCCGGGCGCGAAGTGGACGTTGAACATGCGCAGCCGGGACGGGGCGGCGGGGGCGGCTATCTCGTCCAGCCACACCGAGCCGGTGAAGTTCTCCGCCGGACCTTGCACGCTTTCGGGACGCCGTCTGGTGATGTGCACGGAAATCGGTCCTCCAGTCAGGGAGTTCGAGGGGCGAGAAGCGAGAGCAGGCCGCGGACACCGGCGTCGAAGGCGGCGGGGGAGCCGGAGGCGCGGGCGAGCACGTAACCGCCCTGCACGGTCGCGAGGACGGCCGCGCCGATCTCCTCGCCGTCCAGGCCGGCCGCGAACTGCCCCTGCTGCTTGCCCTCTTCGACGATCCGGGCGATCCGCCCGCGAATCCACGCGATCGTCTCGTCCACCGGCGCGCGCAGTTCGTCGCTCGCGATCACGTCGGGGTCCATGGTCAGCCGCCCGATCGGACAGCCGCGCAGCACGTCGCGCTCGCGCAGCAGATACGCCTCGATCCGCTCGTACGGCGTGCCGGGGCCGCCGAGCACACCCTCGGCGGTGGTCCGCAGCTCCTCGGCGGTCCGCCTGATCGCCGCCAGGGCCAGGTCCGGCTTGCCCTTGAAGTGGTGGTACATGCTGCCCTGGCCGGCCCCGGCGCGCTCCAGGATCGCCTTGGGGCTCGTGCCCACGTAGCCCCGTTCCCACAGCAGCTCGCGGGTGGACTCGATCAGCCGTTCCGAGGTGCTCATGAACCGATTGTACATACTAGTAGGTACAGTCGGCCAGTCCCCAGGGAGCAGCTGCGCCACCCCGTCGTACTCCCGCGGAGGTACGCGCACTGCCGCCGGCTGCACGACGACCCGGACCCCCTGCCGGAGGGAGCCTCGTGGCATCACCCGAAGACCCTGCCGACAAGGGAGACGAACCGAGATGCAGACCCTGGCGAACTGGGACGGCGGACCCGGCCCGTGGATCCTGTTCTTCCCGCTGATCTGGGCGGTCGTCGTGATCAGCGCCGTCACCTTCCTGCGCCGCACGGCCCGGCGCGGACGCGGCGGCCCCTGGCGGGCCCTGGACGGCGGACGCCCGGCGGGCGACTCGCCGCTCGCGGTCCTCGGCCGCCGCTTCGCCTCCGGCGAGATCGACGAGGACGAGTACTGGCGCCGCCTCTCCGTCCTGGAGGAGCAGTTCGGCCGCGTCGGCAAGGGCGGTGCGGCATGACCACGACGACCGCACTGCGCACGGCGGCCCGCGTCGTGGGCGCGGTGAAGGTGTACGGCGGTGGCGACACCGCCGTACACGCCCTGGACGGCGTGGACGTCGACTTCCCCGCCGGCCGCTTCACCGCGATCATGGGCCCCTCGGGCTCCGGCAAGTCCACCCTGATGCACTGCGCGGCCGGCCTCGACACGCTCACCTCGGGTGCCGCGTACATCGGCGACACCGAGCTGGGCGCACTGGACGACCGCCGTCTGACCCTGCTGCGCCGCGACCGGGTCGGTTTCGTCTTCCAGGCGTTCAACCTGGTGCCGACACTGACGGTCGCGGAGAACATCACCCTGCCCCTGGACCTCGCCGGACGGCGGGGCGACCGGGAGTGGATCGACGCGCTCGTGGACGTCGTCGGGCTGCGCGACCGACTGCGCCACCGGCCCTCCGAACTCTCCGGCGGTCAGCAGCAACGTGTCGCCGTGGCACGGGCGTTCGCCGGCCGCCCGGACGTCGTCTTCGCCGACGAGCCGACCGGCAACCTGGACTCCCGCTCCGGCGGCGAGGTCCTCGGACTCCTCCGCCGCGCCGTACGGCAGACGGACCGCACGGTCGTCATGGTCACCCACGACCCGGTGGCCGCCGCCCACGCCGACGAGGTCGTCTTCCTCGCCGACGGGCGGCTGGTCGACCGGATGGAGTCCCCGACCGCCGACAAGGTCCTGGACCGCATGAAGGCCTTCGAGGTGCGGTCATGAACGCATCGCTCCGGCTCAGCCTCACCTCGCTGCGCGCGCACCGGCGCCGCTTCGCCGGCACGTTCCTCGCGGTGTTCCTCGGCGTCGCCTTCCTGGCCGGCACCCTGGTCATGGGGGACACGCTGCGCGCGAGCTTCGGCAGCATGTTCGGCGAGGCCACCAGCGGCACCGACGCCGTCGTACGCGGCGCCGACGCCATCACCACACCCGGCGAGGCCCAGGGCGTACGGCGCCCCGTCGCCACCTCGCTGGTCGACACCGTCGAACGGGTCCCCGGAGTGGCGGCCGCCGCCCCCGGCATCCAGGGCGCGGGCCAACTCGTCGGCGCCGACGGCAAACCCGTCGGCGGCCAGGGCCCGCCGACCCTCGCCGGCAACTGGATCACCGACCCGAGGCTCAACCCGTACCGGCTCGCCGAGGGCCACGTCCCCGCGCGCTCCGGCGAGGTCGTGATCAACCGGGGAGCCGCGAAGAAGGGCGGCCTGAAGATCGGCGACACCACCACCCTGCGCACCCCGGACCCGGTCGAGGTGACCATCGTCGGCCTCGCCACCTTCGGCGGCCAGGACGGCATGGCCCAGGTGACCTTCACCGGCATGACCCAGGCCGACGCCGAGAAGTACCTCACCGCACGGCCCGGCCAGGCGGCGAGCATCCAGGTGCGGGCCGGTCCCGGAGTGAGCCAGCGGGAACTGGTCCGGCGCCTGACTCCCGTGCTGCCCGAGGGAGTCGAGGCCATCACCGGTCAGCAGTCCGCGCAGGAGAACGACGACATGATCTCCAGCCAGTTCCTGAACCTCTTCACCACCTTCCTGCTCGTCTTCTCCGGCGTCGCCCTGCTCGTCGCCACCTTCTCCATCCACAACACCTTCGCGATCGTCGTCGCCCAACGCACCCGCGAGAACGCCCTGTTGCGCGCCCTCGGCGCCTCCCGCCGCCAGGTGAGCGCCGCCGCCCTCGCCGAGGCCTGCGTCGTCGCCGTCACGGCCTCCGGTGCCGGACTCGCGGGCGGCATCGGCATCGCCGCAGGGCTCCAGGCGCTGTTCCCGGCGATCGGATTCCCCTTCCCCGAGGGTGACCTGGTCATCAAGACGCTGTCGATGGCCCTGCCGCTCGCCGTGGGCGTCGTGGTCTGCCTGAGCTCGGCCCTGCTGCCCGCCGTACGCGCCGGCCGCACCGCCCCGCTGGCCGCACTGCGCGAGACGGCCGTCGACGCCTCCGGTGCGTCCCGCTTCCGTGCGCTCACCGGAACGGCCCTCGGTGCGGCGGCTCTCGCGGCCGCCCTCACCGGTGTCCTCCTCTCACCGTCCGTGTGGCTGGCCGGACTCGGCGCGCTGCTCGCCCTGGTGTCCTTCGTGGTGCTGGGTCCCGTCGCCGCGACCACGGCCGTACGGCTCCTCGGCGGCCCCCTCGACCGGCTGCGCGGGGTCACCGGCGGCCTCGCCCGGCGCAATGCCCTGCGCAGCCCGAAACGGACCGCCGCCACCGCGAGCGCGCTGATGATCGGCGTGGCCGTCGTGTCGCTGTTCACCGTGTTCGGCGCCTCGCTGAAGGCCACCATGGACCAGACGGTGTCCCGCTCCTTCGCCGGCGACGTCGCCGTCAGCACGCCCTCGTTCGGTGCGGGCGGCAGCGGGCTCAGCCCCCGGCTCGCCCCGGCCCTGCAGCGGCTGCCCGATGTGGACACCGCGGTGGGACTCGGCCGCGGTGTCGCCGAAGTGGACGGCAAGGGACGGGCGTTGACCGTGACCGACCCGGTCGCGCTCGCCCGCACCTTCGACCTCGGCACGGTCACCGGATCCCTGCGCGCCCTCGGCACCGACGGCCTCGCGCTGACCCGGGCGGAGGCCGACCGCCAGGACCTGCACACCGGCGACACGGCCCGGCTCACGTTCACCGACGGCAGGACACAGACCTTCACCGTCCGTGCCGTCTACGGCCGGTCCGAACTCGCCGGTGACTACGTCATCACCCGCGCGGCCTGGGCACCCCACCGCACCCAGGACGCCGACACGCTCGTCGCCGTCAGCTTCGAGCGGGGCGTGGACGTCGACGCCGGCAAGGCGGCGGTGAAGAAGGTGGCCGCACAGTACGGCAACCCCGAGGTGCAGACCCGGGACGAGTACGCGCAGTCCTCGGCCGGCGGCATCGACATGATGCTGACGCTCGTCTACGCCCTGCTCGCCCTCGCGGTGGTCATCGCCCTGCTGGGCATCGCCAACACGCTGACCCTCGCCCTCCACGAACGCACCCGGGAACTGGGCCTGCTGCGGGCCGTCGGCCAGACCCGGCCCCAGCTGCGGGCGATGGTCCGCTGGGAGTCGGTCCTGGTCGCCGCCTTCGGCACGGCCGGCGGGCTCGGCCTGGGCGCCTTCCTCGGCTGGGTGCTGGTGAAGGCCTCCGACGGCGCGAGCGACACCGCGTTCGCCTTCGCCCTCCCACCCGCCCGGCTCGCCGTGGTCGCCCTGATCGGCCTCATGGCCGGTGCCCTCGCGGGCCTGCGCCCGGCCCGCCGTGCGGCCCGCCTGGACGTCCTGCGGGCGATCGCCACCGAGTGAGGCGGCGCAGCCGGGATTGCCTGTACGGGTCTGCTCGAATGACCTGACGACGCTGCCGAAATCCGCAAATCCTGCAGCCCAGCACCGCTCACGCTGCAGCAGGGACAGTTTTCGTGGAATTCCCTCGGCTGTACGAGTGGTTAGTTCGGTGAGCGGTTTTTCGGAATGAATGCCGGGGTAGCTTGGCGGCGACTTGTTGTCCTAGACGAGGAGGAAAACCATGCGTGCACGGAGAGTCCTGGCCATCGCGATCGCCACTCCTGTCCTACTCGCCACGATCGGAATGACCGGTGCGTCCGCGGCAACTCTGCGCAAGCCCACACCCGACGTACCGGTCATGCAGCCCGAGCCCAACGCTGACGGTGCAAGCCGCGACAATGAAGAGTTCGGTGACGATGAGATGAGACCGGAGGAAGGCTTCGTGAACACCTTCGCAGGTGACCTCATGGAGCGTTTTTCCCCTACGAAAACGGGCAAGACGGGGGCCTCGTCCCCGGATAAGTTCTGAAACCATAAGAGGTCCTGGCAAGCCTGCAGACTTGCCAGGACCTCTTTGTGTTCCCTTGCAAGTCCTTGGGCGTGCGGCCCCTCTGAATCTCGACGTGATCGACCTTTCCGTCGAGTGTGAACCGCACCTTGCAGTAGCCGTATTCGGCTCTTCTGCTTCGGTATTTCGCCGAAGGATTCCGTGAAAAGGGGGGCGGCGCCGCCCCGGTCGCCGTGAGCGCCCTGTGACAGAGGTGCCCGGCACCGACGTGGTCACCGCCCGGTCAGCCGGGAACGGCTGACCGGGCGGGAGCGGGGGCCGCCGCGGAGGCATGGGCCGCCACGGGCGCCGGAGCCGCCGCAGCGATCGGTGCCGGGGCAGGCTGCACCTCGGTGATCCGGGGCGCGGGCTGCTGTTCGGCCGTACGGCGGGGCGAGCGGGCCGGCTGCCGGCGCGCCGCGGACGGTGCGGGCAGCGTGAACCACACGACCTTGCCGTTGTCGCCGTCCGGCCGTGCCCCCCAGCTCTCGCTCATCGCGGCCACCATGGCCAGGCCTCGCCCGCAGGTGGCCAGCGGGGTGACGTCCGTCGCGTCCGCGACGTCGGCCACCACCGGAAGACGTGGATCGTGGTCGCGCACCGAGACCGTGAGCCGGTCGACCAGCAGTTCCAGCTCGACGGTGCACGACTTGTCGGGCCGGGCGTGCCGGTGGACGTTGCTGAGCAACTCGGTCACACCGAGCGCGGCCCGGTCTATCAACGGGTCCAGACGCCAGTAGCGCAACTGTGCAGATACGATTCTGCGGACCTGGCCGATCCGCGACGGCAGGGCTTGGAGCTCCACCATGCAGTGCCTGCTTGGGTGACTGATCACGGCTGCGACTCCCCGATGTGAGGTCCGGAGGAACCGGAGGAACACGGAGAACAACGGATCCAGCAGGGTGCTTGCGTCCAAACGTCCGCCTGCTGTCGTGGCCGGCGGGCTGGTTCGCAGCGTTATCGCCGGTAAACCCAGAGTGACGTGAGACCAGCGTGACGCAGCGGATGCGCTCCCGCAACTCGCCGCGATCAGACGCAGGTCAGCCGCCGCGTCCGGCTGCCCGCCGCACCGCCTCGATGAACCGCCGTGCCGCGGGCGGCCCCGGCTTGCCCGGAGCGGGATCCTGCTCGCCCAGCGTCAGCAGGTACCGGTTGCCGTTGAGGTCCGCCAGCGCCCGGTCCTCCGGGGCGAACCACGGCTTGGAGGCGCGCACCGCCTGCACCGGCGCGCTGTCGATCTCGCTGCCGTAGCTGGTGAGCAACTCCAGCCTGCCGTCGCTGATCCGGACCTGCCCGGCCCGGGTGAGCGAGCGCATCCGCTTGCCTATCCGCACGCCCGTGGCCGTGAACTCCGGCTCCGCCATCCTTCGCCGCCCCCTTGTGCGTCGCTCGCCGGAACCCGGCCCGCGTGGGTCCGGATGCTGCCCCTGTCCGGTCGTGTCGCCTGGGGCCGTACCGGCTTCGTGATCCAGTGTGCGCCCTCGTTCGGGACGATCGTCCCGTCCGGTGCAGTCTGCCCCGATGCGGCCCGGAGCACCAGTACGCACGCGGGGGCGCGGCGGGCGCCCGGAGCACTCGCGCCAATACGCCCCCGCGCGCCTCGCACGGGTGTGCCCCAGCCCCTCTTTGGGTGGCTCAAAGATGCGTTTATGCAGGTGAGAAGCGGTCTGGAAGGTGCCTATGATCGAGGTGCCGGCCGCGCTGGGCGCCGTCGGTGCCCAGCGTAAGGAGCCCCGCCGTGAGCACCACCCCACAGACCCGGACAGGCGCCACCCTCGACGTCGACCGCAGCGACGCCGCCTACCGCGACTGGCTGAAAGAAGCCGTCCGCAAGGTCCAGGCCGACGCCAACCGCTCGGCGGACACGCACCTGCTGCGCTTCCCGCTGCCCGAGCAATGGGGCATCGACCTGTATCTGAAGGACGAGTCGACGCACCCCACCGGCAGCCTCAAGCACCGGCTCGCCCGCTCCCTGTTCCTCTACGGCCTGTGCAATGGCTGGATCCGCCCGGACCGCCCGGTGATCGAGGCGTCCAGCGGCTCGACAGCCGTCTCCGAGGCCTACTTCGCCAAGCTGATCGGCGTGCCGTTCATCGCGGTCATGCCGCGCACGACGAGCGCCGAGAAGTGCCGTCTGATCGAGTTCCACGGCGGACAGTGCCACTTCGTGGACGACTCCCGGAAGATGTACGAGGAGTCCGCCCGCCTGGCGCTGGAGACCGGCGGCCACTACATGGACCAGTTCACCTACGCCGAGCGGGCCACCGACTGGCGGGGCAACAACAACATCGCCGAATCCATCTTCCGCCAGCTGGAGTTGGAGCGTTTCCCGGAGCCGGCCTGGATCGTCGCGACGGCCGGCACCGGCGGCACCTCGGCGACCCTCGCGCGCTACGTCCACTACATGCAGTACGACACCCGCATCTGCGTCGCCGACCCGGACAACTCCTGTTTCTTCGAGGGCTGGACCACCGGCGATCCGGACGTCACCTGCGACTGCGGCTCCCGCATCGAGGGCATCGGCCGGCCGCGTATGGAGCCGAGCTTCGTGCCCGGCGCCATCGACCGGATGATGAAGGTCCCGGACGCGGCCAGCGTGGCCGCCGTACGCGCCCTGGAGCGGGCCATCGGCCGCAAGGCGGGCGGCTCGACGGGCACCGGCCTGTGGAGCGCGCTGAAGATCGTCTCCGAGATGGTGGCCGCGGGCCGCACGGGCAGCGTGGTCACCCTGCTGTGCGACCCGGGGGACCGCTACCTCGACAAGTACTACTCGGACACCTGGCTGGAGGAGCAGGGCCTGGACATCGCCCCGTACACGGCGGTGATCGAGTCCCTGCTGGCTACGGGCGTGTGGCCGGACTGAGCGCCGACGTCCGGCGGCGGCTCACGAGGGGCGCCCCGTCCGCCGGTCGAGCCGTGCGACCGCCTGCCGGAAGGCCCGGCCCACCCCTGGACGGGCCAGGCGGCACACAAGACGGAACGCGGCCGTGCCGTCGAGCGCGAAGGTCATCCGGATCCGGCTCCCGGTGCCGGCCGGGGTCAGCCGCCACTCCTCGATCCAGGCGCGGGCTCCCGGGGTGTTCGTCACGTCGACGCGGTAGGCGTACAGCTCGGGCGCCTTCGCCACCAGCACCGACTCCTCGAAGCGAGTGCCGCCGCGCAGCCGTACCTCCCGTCCGCCCTCGGTCGGCCGGACCGACGACACCGCCGAGAACCACTCCGGCCAGCCGGACACGTCCTCCGCCAGGGCGCGGAAGACCGCGTCGGGAGCGGCCGCGATGTCCCGGATGAACACGAGCCGCACGGGGGCGGTCTCGACGAAGTCGATCTCCACCGGCCGCAGACGGTGAGCCATGGCGACGAACCCCCTCGTGAAGTCCCTTGCGGATACGAGGCGTTGCGCCGTCAGCCTAACTGACGCGCCGTCAGATGTCCTCGTCGTCCTCCGGTTCGCCCGCCACCACCAGGTGTCGCAGATGCTCCGCGATCTCCGTCCGTGCCTCGGTGGGCAGACCCGCGTCGGTGACCAGCGTGTCCACCTGCTCCAGCGCGGCGAACGAACTGAGGCCCACCGTGCCCCACTTGGTGTGGTCGGCCACCACCACGACCCGGCGCGCCGACTGCACCAGTCGCCGGTTGGTCTCGGCCTCCGCGAGGTTCGGCGTGGACAGGCCCGCCTCCAGCGATATTCCGTGCACCCCGAGGAAGAGCAGGTCGAAGTGGAGGGCGGCGATCGCCTGGTCGGCCACCGGGCCCACCAGTGAGTCGGACGGGGTGCGCACCCCGCCGGTCAGTACCACCGTGGCCGCGCCCTGCCGCTGGCCCGAGGTGCGCTGCGCCGCGTGGAAGACGTCGGCGACCCGCACCGAGTTCGTCACCACGGTCAGATCGGGCACCTCCAGCAGGTGCTGCGCGAGCGCATAGGTCGTCGTACCGCCGGACAGGGCGATCGCCGTACCCGGCGTGACCAGCCGGGCGGCGGTCCGCGCGATGTCCTCCTTGGCGGTCAGCTCCAGACCCGACTTGGCCTCGAAGCCCGGCTCGTGCGTGCTCGCCTCGACCACCGGGACCGCGCCGCCGTGCACCTTCTCCAGCATGCCCTGGCGGGCCAGCGCGTCGAGATCGCGGCGCACGGTCATGTCCGATACGCCGAGCTTGCGGGTCAGTTCGTTGACGCGCACGCCGCCCCGGCGCCGGACCTCGTCCAGGATCAGGGCGCGGCGCTGCTCCGCGAGGAGGTTCTGATTCTCACTCACGTACGCTCCGGTCCTTTCGCCGCAATCTGTCCGACACGCCCGCCGCACCTGCTCCGACCTGGATGTTCGATCCGTCTCCGGTGCGCGGCGGTCCCATCTTTTCACGGGACGGCACCGGTTGCGCCACTACCTGTCACGACGCGCACATGCCATTCGGGCACATCCGGGCATCACGGCTTCCCCCGCCGTCACACGGATCGGGGAGATTCCGTGACGACAGGTGTACGACGTACCGAAAGCGGAGATCCTGATGCCCGCACGGACACAGACCTTGAGGCGCGTCACGGGGGAAGTGCGAGAACAGTGGAACGTGCGCAGGAACGCGTCGCCGGGCGGGACACCCACGGGTCCGTCCCGCGGCCCACGCAGGCGGAGCCCGAGCTGGAACTCCTGGTGCACGGAGTCGGCGGCACCACCCCGGAGAAGATGCTCGACGACCCGAGAACGGTCCGGATCACCGGCGACGACACGGCCGCGGTCTTC
The DNA here is from genome assembly GCF_040630895.1 of Streptomyces sp. NPDC005728. Taxonomy (NCBI): domain Bacteria; kingdom Bacillati; phylum Actinomycetota; class Actinomycetes; order Kitasatosporales; family Streptomycetaceae; genus Streptomyces; species Streptomyces sp. NPDC005728. The sequence continues at coordinate 45,838 of NZ_JBEXYL010000045.1, read as the reverse complement.
CGGCGCGCCGACCACCTCGAGGACGCTCCGGCCGGGCCGGGGCAAGGGTCCGGGAAGGAGCCGGTGCAGGAGGCGTACGTCTGGTGCAACCTCACCTCCGGTGACGGAAGCCGCGCCTTATGGCTCCTGCTGCTGCCCTTCATGGTGGTCAACCTCGCCCATTGGATGCGCCCCGCCGCCCCCGGCCGCAGACGCACCGTCCGGCTCTACGGCCTCCTTGTGCGCCTGACCGCCCTCACCCTCACGGTGCTGCTGGTGGCCGCGGTCTGCGAGGTCGCCCTCGACCTGGTGGCCTGGCAGTGCGCCGGCGTCGCCGCCTGCGCCCGGCGCCACTCCTGGCTGGGCTTTCTCGCTCCCGCCGCCTCCGGTGACGGCTGGTGGAGCCCGCCCGGCCGCCGGCTAGCCCTCGCCGCGTCCGTCCCGACCGCGGTCACCGCTCTGCTCTGGTACCTCTCGCACCGCACGTGGAGTGCGTACGAGTCCCACCGGCCGATGGCCCGCGAGCCCGAGCCGGAGACCGACGACAGTGCTCTGGCCCGGCCCGGCTTCTGGTACGGCCGGCGCCTGGTCGCCCGGCTGCGCGCCGCCCACACCGCGGCGGGGCTGCTCACCGTCGCCGCCGTTGTCGTCGCGCCCGCGGCCCGTTTCGACCATCGCTCCGGCGGCCCGGCGGCACTGAACACCCTCAGCTGGCTGCTCGCCGCGGCCCTGCTCGGCTGTGCGGCCGTCGTGGTGGGCGTGGTCTGCAGCCGGGGCCGCAGCGAGAACCGCCTCGACCAGCAGCTCGACCGCCCGCTCGTACGCCGCCTGCCGCTCGGTGCCCTCGGTCTGCTCCTGCTCGTGCTGCTGTACGCCGGCTGGTCACGACCCGGTTGGCAGTCCGCCGGGCGGCTGCCCGGGGACCCGGCGTTCGGCGCCCTCATGCTGGCCCAGGGCCTGCTCGCCGTCGTCCTCGCCGTCGTGGCGCACGATCTGTACCGCCGGCACCCGGACCCGCGCGCCGGGATGCGCGGCCTCGGCGGGCCTGCGGTCGCGCTGCTCGCCTGTGCGCTGGGCGGGGTGATGTCCGGCGGGATCGCGCAGCGTGTCGCCGACTGGCTGGACGGCACCCGGGCCCTGCTCGACGGGCCGCCGGTGCTGCTGACCTGGCAGGCGTCCGTGATCCCGCCCCTCCTCGTGCTGCTGCTCGCCGCCGCCGTGCTGCTGGCCCTGCGCGCATCACGGCTGGCCCGCGCCGAAGCCGACCGCGTACGCCAGGAACACCCCGGTGAGCCCGAGGACCCCTCCCGCACCCGCAGCATCGCCCGTGCCCGGGCCATGGCCACGCTCACCGACCGGACACCCCTGGTCGTCGCCGTGCTCGCCGCCGCCACCCTGCTGCTGGGCGCCGCCGCCCTGGCAGGCGCCCTGGCCACCGGACAACCCCCCGAAGGCGCGGCCCGGCAGACGTACGACATCGTCCAGGCGGCGGCCGAGACCTGCCAGGCGCTCGGCTCCTGGCTGGTCGGAGTCGGCTTCCTGCTGTTCGTGACCTGGGGCCGGCGCGCCTACAAGGACGCCTCCGCCCGGCGCACCATCGGCATCCTCTGGGACGTCGGCACGTTCTGGCCGCGCGCCGCCCACCCCTTCGCCCCGCCCTGCTACGCCGAGCGCGCGGTGCCGGATCTGACCTGGCGGATGGAGACCTGGACCCGGCACACCGGCGGGCGCCTGGTCCTCTCCGGCCACTCCCAGGGCAGTGTCCTGGCCGCGGCCGCCGCCTGGCAGCTGACCCCGTCCGTACGCAGACGGGTCGCCCTGCTCACGTACGGCTCTCCTCTGGAGCGTCTGTACGGCCGCTGGTTCCCCGCCCACTTCGGCCCGCGGGCCCTGGGCGCCCTGCACGGCGACATCGCCTGCTGGCGCAACCTCCACCGCCGCACCGACCCCATCGGCGGTCCGATCCGCCTCCCCGGCGACTGCGGTCCGGCAGTCGACCACGAGCCCCTGAGGGACCCGCTCGCCTACGGCCGCACCCCCGAGCACCCGCTCCCGGCCCCGATCCTCGGCCACTCCGACTACCAGGCGGACCCGGACTTCGCACGGGAGAGGGACCGGCTGCTGTCCCGTCTGCGACCGGACCTCCCGGGGCAGCGACCGGAACCGCGGTCGCCGGAGTGACCCTGCCGCACGCGCTCAGGGCAGCTGCGGCAGGTCCTCCGCATACAGCAGGGTCAGGTCGTCGGTGCTCGGGTCCGCCAGCTGGGCGACCCGGCTCGCATGCCGCTCCACCATGGCCTCGAAGGTCTGGCGCGCCGTACGGCCGTTGCCGAACGCGGGGCCCTTCGGGAGCGCCGTGAAGTACGTCAGCAGGGCCTCCGAGGCGCCCGGCGCCAGCCGGTACTCGTGCTCGTCGGCCTGCTGCTCGACGATCCGGAGCAGCTCGTCCGGGCCGTAGTCGCTGAAGGTGATGGTCCGGGAGAAGCGGGACGCCACACCGGGGTTGACGGAGAGGAAGCGCTCCATCTCCGCCGTGTAGCCGGCGACGATCACCACGACCGCGTCCCGGTGGTCCTCCATCAGCTTCACCAGCGTGTCGATGGCCTCCTTGCCGAAGTCCCGCCCGGCGTCCTCCGGGGACAGGGCGTAGGCCTCGTCGATGAACAGCACACCGCCGCGCGCCCGTTCGAAGGCCTCCTGGGTGCGGATCGCGGTGGAGCCGATGTGCTCGCCCACCAGGTCGACCCGGGACACCTCGACCAGGTGGCCCTTGTCCAGCACCTTGAGGGCGGCGAGGATCTCGCCGTACAGCCGGGCGACCGTCGTCTTGCCGGTGCCGGGGGAGCCGGTGAAGACCAGGTGCCGCTTGACCGAGGCCGCCTTGAGGCCCGCCAGCTGCCGGCGCCGGCCCACCTCGATCATGTCCGTGAGCGCCCGCACCTCGCGCTTGACGCTCTCCAGGCCCACCAGCGCGTCGAGTTCGCCGAGCACGACCTTCGACGTCCGGGCCGGCTGCTCGGGCTCGGAGGCGGCCACGAGCGGCTCCTGCTCCGTGGTGCGCTGCCCGGGGATCGCCCCGAGCAGCCCGGGGGAGGAGGACGTCGTCTGCACGGCCGGTTCGTGCACGGCCGGCGTCCGGAGGCTGCCGCTCTCGTCGCTGGTGCAGTCCTCCACGACCGGACCTGTCCCGGCCCCCGCGTCCGGTCCCGCGTCGGCGAACTCGTAACCGCCGCGCGCACACCGCTCCGTACGGCATTTCCTGAGCGTGGCACGGCAGCCGTCGATCACATGGAAGCCGTAGCCGCCGCTGCCCCTGACCCGGCAGTTCAGGAAGCTGCCCCGGCCGCCGGCGGACACGTAGAAGCCCGCCTCGGCGGGGGAGTCGACCGTGCACCGCTCGATCGTCGGGTCGGCGCCCTTGGTGACGATCACACCGGTCTGGGTGCCGTCCAGCGTGCAGTTGTTGAGCGTTCCGCCGCTGCCGTGGTCGCGGAACCAGGCGCCGGTGGCCGCGTCCCGGATCCGGCAGTCGTCGAGCTGCGCGGTCGCGCCGTCGCTCACCGACACCGCCGTGTTGCGTACCTGGGACAGGTCACTGTCGACGACGTCCGCGCGCGAGCCGCGGTCCAGCACGAACAGCGCGTCCGGCACGTCGTGCACCCGGCAGGAGTCGAGGACCACGGTGGCGCCGTCGCTCACCCACACCGCCGGGTAGTCGCCGGTGCTGTCGAAGATCTCGCACTGGTTGGCGTCCACCCGGGTGCCCGGGTCCCACACGGACAGGCCGTTGCGCCCGAACTGGCGGACCGTCGTCCGGGTCAGCGTGAGCACCGAACGGGAGCGCAGGTCGACCGCGTTCTCCGGGATGTCGTGGATCCGGCAGTCCGCGAGCGTGAGCACCGCGTCCGTGTCGAGCGTGACACCGTCGGCCGTGGTGCGGTGCACATCGCAGTCGGTCAGGTGCGCCGTGGCCCGCTGGGTGACCTGCACCCCGGAGCCCCGGACCTCGTACACCTCGCAACCGACCGCCTCCAGCGCGGAGTTCTCTCCGGTCGCGGTCAGCCCGGTGCCGGAGGCGTGGTGCACCCGGCAGCGCTCCAGGCGCGGGTGGGCGCCCCCGCGGACCGCCACGCCGGCCTGCCCGGCCGCGACGACCTCGCACTCCTCGAACACCCCGCCGGCGCCGTCGAGGACGGCGATGCCGATGCCGGCCGGGTTGTCGACGGTGCAGCGGCGCACGGTCGGCCGGGCCCCGCCCCGCACCTCGATGCCCGCGGCGGACCGCGTGACGATCCGCACGTCCGTCAGCTCGGGTGTGCCTTCCTCCACCAACAGGGCGGGCGCCGCCGCGTCCTGACCCTCCACGTGCAGGTCCTGCACCACGGCGGAGGCCCGCACGGTCAGCGGCACCCCGTCCACGGGCGCGATCCGCACCGAGCCCGGCGAGCCCTCCGGTCCGCGCAGCGTCACCGACCGCTGGACGACCAGGTTCTCCCGGTACGTGCCGGGGGCGATGGTGAGGACGTCACCGTCGGCGGCTGCCTCCAGGGCGGCGGCGAGCGACGCGTACTCACCCGTGCGGCGCCGCCACCGCGATGTACCGGTGTGCGTCACCTGGACCGTGCCCTGTGCCATGGCGTTGCCGTGCCCCCACCTCGTAGTACGCGGGTCGATGCCGAATGCGAGTCGGCCGGTCCACCGTAGCGTGCGCGCGGGTGGTGGGTTGACCAGAGCCGGAAGGCCGTCAGCTGCCGGTGCCTGCCTTGCCCCAGTCCGGGCCCGCGCGGTCCCAGGCCTGGTCCCAACGCGCGTACCGGCGGCGGACCATGCGCCAGACGATCAGGCGACGGCCGCTCTCGACCAGGCCCGCGGTCAGCAGCGCCGCACCCAGCCCGGCGAGCACCGCGTGCGTCGTCGCCGTCGGGGAGTCCAGTGGGCGGGTGGTTATTCGGCCGTGCCCGTCCGTCCAGAGCCGGAAGTGGTCCCCCCGGTGCGGGGACTTGAGACGCGCCAGTGCCGGTCCGTGCCGCCGGGCGCCGTCCGGTGCCGTCCAGTCGGCGAGGACGCGGCTGCGGGTGTCGTGCGCGGCGCCCGTGTCCGGGTCGGCCTCCATCGGGGCACCGCCCAGCCTGCGCACCACGGTGGCGGTGACGAGGTGGCGGGAGTGCCGCTGCTCCTGCACGGAGCGCTGCAGGGAGTCCTGGGCCACCACGCCGACCAGGGAGCCGAGCACGGGCGCGGCCACGGTGACCAGCACGAGTGCCACGAGCGCCACCCAGGCCTCGGCCAGGTCGGTCGCACGGCGCAGCGGATTGCGCCGCCAGCGCCACAGGCCGATGAGTGCTCGCATGGACCCCACCCCCTACCGCCCCTACCGCTCCGTCATAACCCCCGGCGGAGCCGCTCACCCGCGGCCCCGGTCAAGAGAGAGCGAGATCACTTCTGACCGGGCCGCGCTCACGCATGTCTCACGTCGTCCCAACGACCGGGCCCCGCCCCCGGGTTCCCCGCCCGCGCCGGCGGTCAGCAGACCATGCCGTCCTCGAGTTCTACTGCAGTACCCGCACCGGGTCCCCGACGCGGACCGTGCCGGGTGAGAGGGGCACGAGGTTCTGGCCGAAGAGCAGTTTCGTGCCGGCCCTGCGGTGCCGCGCCAGCGTGCGCAGGGGTTCGCGGCCGCGCGCGGCGGTGTCCTGGTCGGTGGTGGTCACGACGCAGCGCCCGCAGGCCTTGGCGACCCGGAAGTCGACCTCGCCGATGGAGATCCGCGTCCAGTGGTCCTCGGCCCAGGCCTCGGTGCCCGCGACGACCACGTTGGGCCGGAAGCGGTTCATGGGCAGCGGGCCCTCGGCGGCGTGATCGCCCTGGGCGATGAGGGAGTTCAGGGCGTCGAGCGAGGCGACGGTGGTGACCAGCAGGGGGTAGCCGTCGGCGAAGCTCACCGTCTCGCCCGGCAGCGCGTACTCGGGGTCGACGGGACGGCGGGTGGCCGGATCGTCCATGTGGACCAGACGGACCTCGGCACCCAGATACGCGGAACACCAGTCATGAGCGGCGTCGCAGGCCGCGACGGCGTTCACCTTCGTGCCGAAGACGTGCGTCGCGACCGTGGCCGCCGGCTCCGGGACGGGGATCGTCAGTGCCTCCTGTCCGGGCGCGGACAGCAGAAGGCCGCCGCCGGCCATGGGCTCGGCGGCGGCCAGCGCGAGGCGCGGCTGCTCGCGCTGTGTGACGACCTTGCCCCCGTCGTCGATCAGCGCCCAGCGTCGGTCTCCGGCCAGGCCCCATGGCTCCACCACGGCTTCCCGGGGTGCGACACCGCGGAACGCCTTGACCGGATGGACGTGGATCGACTGCAGCTCTGCGTTCCCCATGACGCCATCGTGCCAGGTGGCACCGACGCCGGGGGGCGCCGGTCAGTAGCCGCGGTACTGCTGGTTGTTGTACGGGTCCTGGTAGGGAGCCGGCGCGGGACGCGGCGCGGCGGGGCGCATGGCCTCGTACCCCGTGCCGGCCGCCATCGGACGCTGCTGCTGATGAGCCTGCGGGCCGGGATAGCCGCGCGGCGCGCTCGCCTGCTGCGGGATGTACGCCGTGGGCGCCTGCTGCAGCGGGGCGGGCTGGTGGGCCTGCGGGTATCCGTAGGCGGGCATCTGCGGGGAGGGGGCCGCCGGGAGGGCGGGGAGCGCCGACGGGAGCGCGGGCAGGCTGCTGCCCGTGTCGTACGCGGCGGGGACCCGGATCGGGGCGATCTGCGGGGTGCCCCGCTCGGCCACGAGCGAGTCGTAGATCGGGGTGTCCGGGAAGGAGGCGGAGTAGTAGCCGCCGCCATAGGTGGAGCGGGGGGAGGTCATGGCACATAAGTTAAGCCCACGATGTGCTGGTTGGGGAGACCGATAAGAGGGTTGTTTTCCGTGTCGGCAGTGACTAGGGATCGCCAATCCGAGCGAACTTGGCAAAAATGGACGCGGTTCAACGTTTGGATCCTGTAAAGGCAGAGTTCCCAGGGGGTTACCGGCGGTTGACCGGCGATCTTTCTGCGCAGCTCGTGGGAGTTCGCCGGCCCCGGGAATAGGTTGGGCGGGTAGGGATGATCCCGGGAGCCCGGGCACCACCGGGACGCCGACACACGATGGGGGCGGACATGTCAATGCCGAAAGGGTCGAATGCGCCGGTGCCGACCACGGCCCTGCGCGTCGAATTGGGCTGGCGCTCCGGACCCGGCGTGCCCGACGCGGACGCCTCCGCGCTGCTGCTCGCGGCAGGAAAGGTCCGCTCCGACGGGGACTTCGTCTTCTACAACCAGCCCGCGCACCCCTCCGGCGCGGTCCGTCACGAGGGCAAGCGGACCGCCGGTGAGCGCGTCACGGACACCCTTCTCGTCGACCTCGCGCGCGTGGAGAGCGGGATCGAGCGGATCGTCCTCGCGGCCTCCGCGGACGGCGGCACGTTCGGACAGGTCCCGGACCTCTACATCGAGGTGACCGACGCCGGCGGCGGGGCCGTGGCCGCCCGCTTCGACAGCCCCGGCGCGACCACGGAGACGGCCTTCGTGCTCGGCGAGTTCTACCGCCGCCAGGGCGGCTGGAAGTTCCGTGCCGTCGGCCAGGGCTACAGCAGCGGACTCGAAGGCCTGGCAACGGACTTCGGCATCACCGTCGACGAGCCGCAGCACACCGCACCGTCCCGCACGCCCGTCGCTCCTCCTCCCGCGACAGTCGGACCGCCTCCCACGCCCGCCGCCGCGCCGCCGGTTCCGCCTCTGGCGGCGATGCCGGCGCCGACCACCACTCCCGTTCCCCTGCCGCCGCCCCCTGCCACCGCTCCGCCCGCACCGGTACGCCTCTCCAAGGTCACCCTCACCAAGGCGGCCCCCTCGGTCTCCCTGGCCAAGCAGGGCGGTACCTCCGGTGCCATGCGCGTGAACCTCAACTGGCAGGTGCGCAAACAGTTCCCGGGCTGGGGCGGCCGGTGGGGCGCCGGCCAGCAGGACCTCGACCTCGACCTCTGCGCCCTGTACGAACTCGCGGACGGCCGCAAGGGCGTCGTCCAGGCACTCGGCAACGCCTTCGGCTCCCTGAACCGGCCGCCGTACATCCTCCTGGACGGCGACGACCGCACCGGGGCCGTGGCCGCCGGCGAGAACCTCACCATCAACCTCGACCACAAACAGGACTTCCGGCGCATTCTGGTCTTCGTCACCATCTACGAGGGCGCCGCCTCCTTCGCCGACCTGCACGCGACGGTCACCCTCCAACCCCAGCACGGCGCCCCCATCGACTTCTCGCTGGACGAGTGCACGGTCCCTTCCATGGTCTGCGCCCTCGCCCTGATCACCAACACGGGCGGCGATCTCGTCGTCCAGCGCGAGGCGCGATACCTGGTACCGGAGCGCGGGGTGAGCCCGCAGCGGACCATGGACCGCGCCTACGGGTGGGGCATGAACTGGACGCCCGGACGCAAGTGACCGGGGTCAGCCCTCCTCGGGCACGGCGTCCGGGCGCGCGTACGTGCGGCCCTTCCAGGCCGCCCCGCGCCCCCGGTAGTGCTGCACCGCGGAGTCGACCGTCATGAGGAGGTAGAGGAAGGCGGTGCAGGGCAGCAGCGGCGCGAGCCACAGCGGCTGCCGGTAGTAGCGCAGCATCGGCACGTACGTCCCCGCCATCACCGCCCACGCCGCCGCGCCCGCGACCGCAGTCGCCGCACTGCCGGTGACCGCGCCCGCCACCGCGGCCGCGGGCGGCACCAGGTACACCAGGGCGAGCCCGGCGACCGTGCCGAGCAGGAGCAGCGGGTTGTGTCGCAGCTGTGCGTACGCGCTGCGCGAGACCATCCGCCACAGGTCGTGCAGCCGCGGATAGGGACGCACGCTGTCCACCCGCTCGGCCAGCCCCAGCCAGAGGTGACCGCCGGCGCCCCGCACCGCGCGCGCGAGGGCGACGTCGTCGATGACGGCGTGCCGGATGGCGTCCGGAATCCGCGCCTTCTCGGCCATGTCGGCGCGCAGCAGGACACACCCGCCCGCCGCTGCCGCGGTCCGCGCTCCCCGCCGGCCGATCCGGCGGAAGGGATACAGCTGCGCGAAGAAGTAGACGAACGCCGGGACCACCAGCCGTTCCCACCGGCTGTCCACCCTCAGCCGCGCCATCTGCGACACCACGTCGAAACCCCCGGTGCCGGCCGCCGCCACCAGCTCGCGCAGGCTGTCCGGCGCGTGCGCGATGTCCGCGTCCGTGAGGAGCAGATATTCGGGGGCACGCGCGCGTGCGAGACCGATGCCGTGCCGCACCGCCCACAGCTTGCCCGTCCAGCCCGCGGGCGGCTCGCCGGGGGAGTCCACGGTGAGCGGCAGTCCGCCGTGCCGCCGCGCCAGCTCGCGGGCCAGCTCTCCGGTGCCGTCCGTGCTCCCGTCGTCCACGAGGAAGACCTTCGCCCGCCCCGGATAGTCCTGCGCGAGCAGCGACGGCAGACTCGCGGGCAGCACGGCGGCCTCGTCGCGGGCCGGGACGACCACACAGACCGACGGCCAGTCGGCGGGTTCACGGCGAGGCGGCAGCCGGACGTCCGTGCGCCAGAAGAAGCCCTGGCACAGCAGCAGCCAGCACCAGGCGGCGAGGGATACGACGGCGGTCCACACGATCGCGCTCACGGCCGCAGTCTGCCCCACCGGACCGGCCCGCAAAGTCCGATCGTCTATCGTGGCCGGGTGAAGATCGCGCTCATGGACTCCGGAATCGGCCTCCTTCCTGCCGCGGCCGCGGTGCGCCGGCTGCGCCCCGACGCGGATCTCGTGCTCTCGTGGGACCCGGACGGGATGCCCTGGGGGCCGCGCACTCCGGAGGACATCACGCGACGGGCCATCGCCGTGGCGGAGGCCGCTGCCGCGCACCGGCCCGATGTCCTGATCGTCGCCTGCAACACCGCCTCCGTGCACTCCCTGCCGCAGATGCGTGCGCGTTTCGAACCCGACCTGCCGATCATCGGTACGGTGCCGGCGATCAAGCCGGCTGCGGCCGGCGGCGGACCTGTGGCGATCTGGGCGACTCCCGCCACCACCGGGAGCGCCTATCAGCGTGGTCTGATCGAACAGTTCGCCGACGGAGTGACCGTCACCGAGGTGCCCTGCCCGGGACTCGCGGACGCCGTGCACCATGCGGACGAAGCGGCCGTCGACGCCGCCGTCGCCGCCGCGGCGGCACGTACGCCCGACGACGTGACGACCGTCGTCCTGGGCTGCACCAACTACGAACTGGTCGCCGAGCGCATCCGGGCGGCCGTGCAGAAGCCCGGTCTGCCGCCGCTCATCCTGCACGGTTCCGCCGGAGCGGTCGCCGCCCAGGCGCTGCGTCGGATCGGCGCGGCGCCCGCCCCGGCGGCCGAGGCCGAGACCAGTCTCACAGTGCTGCTGAGCGGGCGTGCGGCGGAGCTTCCCGAGACCGCCCTGTCCTACCCGGAAGGCCGCCTGCTGCAGGTGGTCAGGACTGCCGGCTGACCCGCGCGCGAAGCCACCTCCTTCCGGAGCAGTCACCCTCCGCGAGCCGGTACCGGCGCAGCGAAACCTGAGTAACCTCATAAACATGAGGGAGCACCGCCACGCCGAGGACGCCTCGCACCCCGACGTCTGGACCGGACGCGCCACCAACCGCGTGCAATGGCTGCTGGCCCTGGTCGGCGCGGCCTGTATGGCACTCGGAGTCGAGCTGGCTGTGGACTCGGCCTGGACCTCGGGCATCGCCCCGCTGGTGATGTCGGTCGTGGGCTGCATCGCCGCCGGACTGCTGGTCCTCTTCGGCACGCTCGCCTTCGTGCACGTCGATCTGAAGCTCGACAACGAGTGCGTCGAGGTGCGCTGCGGTCACATCGGCGTGCCCCGCCGCCGCATCCCGCTGTCCCAGGTCGCCGGCGCCGACTTCAGCCCCCATGTCACCCCGCGCCAATGGGGCGGCTGGGGCTACCGCTGGCGCCCCGAGAAGGGCACCGCGGTCGTCGTCCGCCGTGGCGAGGCCATCGTGCTGCGCCTCTGGGACGGCCACACCTTCACGATCACCGTGGACAACGCGGAATCGGCGGTCCGGGTCATCAGGGCCAGGCTGCGCGCGGGCACACCGGGCAGCACGCACTGAGACCGCGGACGGGTACGGGCACGGGCCGATCCAGGTCGGTTGGTCCCCGCGGAGGCAGGCGAGGGCTTTCCGGCCCGCCCACACCGACACGCGCCCCGCGACCCCGGACCACCCCGCGGTCCGGGCCTGAGCTGGAACGCTCATACGGCGCCGGAGCCTGAACGCTCCTATGGCCCCTGAGCCGGAACGCCCCTATGGCCCCCGAGCCGGAACGCCCCTACGGTTCCGTGCTCCCGCCGGTCCACGGCCGTGCCGTCGCCCACCCCGCCAGTAGCCCCGCGCCCGCCGTCACCGTGGTGAAGCTCAGCGCGTTGCCGACCGAGGCGATCACGGCGAGTGCGGTCAGGGCCGCGCCCGCGGTCAGGGCGACCGGAGTGGAACGAGGGGTTCGCCACAGGGCGTACAGGGCCCAGGCGAATACGGCGGCCAGCAGGGCCACGCCGACCAGGCCCTGTTCGGACGCCTGCTGGAGCGGGGCCGAGTGCGGTCGGCCGTCGGGCAGGACAGCCTGCTGTGCCGTGCCGCTCAGCTCGCCGAAGCGGCCGGGGCCGACCCCGAGCCCCGTGTCCCCCCGGGCCAGCCGCAGCGCGTCCTGCCACAGCTGGACCCGGTGTGGTGTGAACCGGCCCTCCAGCGCCTCGGCGAGGCAGCCGGGCAGGGTGCCCGCCGCGACCGCCCAGACCGTCCCCGCCACCAGGGCCGCCGCCAGGGCCAGCCCCGCGATGCCCGCGCCACGGTGGGGCATCGAGCCCGCGGCGAGCGAGCACAGCAGTACGGCGACACTGGCCGCGCAGCCGGCGGCCGAGCCCACGGCAGCCCCGGTCAGCGCGATCCCGGCGGCGAGCAGCCGCAGCCCGAGCCGCAGCGCGGGCGCCCGCGCTGACCAGGCCGCACAGCAGGCCGCGCCGGTGGCCAGCGCCAGCAGGGCGGTGGTGGCACCCGCGTGCCCGAGCGGGGCGGCATACCGGGGACCGGTGGAGAGGTCGGGCAGCAGCACGGCCAGTACAAGGCCGGCCGCCGCACCCACGCCGGGCGCGGTCACCGGAAGCAGCGCCCCGGAGATACGGCCGGCCGCGTAACTCGCGGCCACGGCGAGCACCGCGAGCAGTACCCCCTCGGGCCGCCCGTCCTGGGCCGCCGCCGTGATCAGCGACCATGCGGCGCACGCTCCCAGAAGGATCATGCCCGCCCCGTCAGAAACGTTTCGTCTGATGCTGTAGGCGTCCGCGTCGTTCGCACCGGACGCGGACCTCGTCCCCGTCGACCCCACCCGTCGCCCCTCGTACCCCGGTCCCCCGACCTGTGGCGGGCCCCGGCCGCACGCACCGGGACCGGCCGCACCGCTGAGGCTGGGCCACACCGTAACGGCTGACGACCGATGTGTGCAGGAGGAGCGCAGGTTTATGCAGGAGGAGCACGATGCCGGCGCTGCATAGGCGGGGGCGCACGGCCCGTGCTGTCGGCCGCAAGGTCAACCGCCGTACACTCCCCGGGTGACCGTCACCGCAACTTCCGTGGACCAGTCCGACCAGCTCAGGCCGCCCTCCGCGGCGACCGCGCGCGGCCGCCGACTGCTGCGTCTGGTCCCGGCCGCCGCCTCCGCGCTCTGCGGACTGCTGCTCTACGTCAGCTTCCCGCCGCGCCCCCTGTGGTGGCTGGCCCTGCCCGCCTTCGCCGGCTTCGCCTGGGTGCTGCGCGACCGCACCTGGAAGGCTGCCCTCGGCCTCGGCTACCTGTTCGGGCTCGGCTTCCTGCTGCCGCTGCTGGTGTGGACCGGCGTGGAGGTCGGCCCCGGCCCCTGGCTCGCCCTGGTCGCCATCGAGGCGGTCTTCGTCGCTCTCGTCGGCCTGGGTGTCGCCGCGGTGTCCAAGCTGCCGGCCTGGCCGGTGTGGGCGGCCGCCGTCTGGATCGCCGGAGAGGCGGTACGCGCGCGCGTACCGTTCCGCGGCTTCCCGTGGGGCAAGATCGCCTTCGGCCAGGCGGACGGCGTCTTCCTGCCGCTCGCCGCGGTCGGCGGCACCCCGGTGCTCGGCTTCGCGGTCGTCCTGTGCGGGTTCGGTCTGTACGAGGCGGGGCGCCTGATCGCCGAGCGACGGCGCACCCAGACCCTCCGGCGCGCGGCCGCGGCCGCCGCGCTGCTGAGCATCGCCATCCCGGTCGCGGGAGCGGTCGCGGCCCGGCCGCTGGTGAGCGACAGGGCCCAGGACGGCACCGCGACCGTCGCGGTCATCCAGGGCAACGTGCCGCGCTCCGGTCTGGAGTTCAACGCCCAGCGACGGGCCGTCCTCGACTACCACGCGCGGGAGACCCTCAAGCTCGCCGCCGACGTCAAGGCCGGCAAGGCGCCCAAGCCCGACTACGTTCTGTGGCCCGAGAACTCCTCGGACATCGACCCCTTCGCCAACACCGACGCCGCCGCCGTCATCGACGGCGCCGCCAAGGCGATAGGCGCGCCCATCTCGGTCGGCGGAGTCGTCGAGAAGGACGGCAAGCTGCTCAACGAGCAGATCCTGTGGGACCCGGTGAAGGGCCCGACGCAGACCTATGACAAGCGCCAGGTCCAGCCGTTCGGCGAGTTCCTCCCGCTGCGGTCGCTCATCGGCATGATCAACAAGAACTGGACCAGCATGGTCCGCCAGGACTTCAGCCGGGGCAGCAAGCCGGGCGTGTTCGACATCGACGGCGCCAAGGTCGGCTTCGCCACCTGCTACGAGGCCGCCTTCGACTGGGCCGTACGGGACACCGTCACACATGGTGCGGAAATGATCTCCGTGCCGAGCAACAACGCCACCTTCGACCGCAGCGAGATGACCTACCAGCAGCTCGCCATGTCCCGCATCCGCGCGGTCGAGCACAGCCGGACCGTGACGGTGCCGGTGACCAGCGGCGTCAGCGCGGTCATCATGCCGGATGGGAAGATCACCCAGAAGACCGGCATGTTCGTGCCCGCCTACCTGGTCCAGAAGGTCCCGCTGCGCACCTCCGAGACGCCCGCGACCCGGATGGGCATTCTGCCGGAGATCGCCCTGGTGCTGGTCGCCGCGGGCGGGCTCGGTTGGGCGATCGGGTCCGGGCTGCGCGGCCGCCGACGCACCGACGGCGCGTAGGGGTACGACCGCCGTACGCCCTCTGAACAGCCACGGAAGAAGCGCATGGGCCCGTTAGGGTCGGGCCCATGGCTACTCCTGATTTCATCCGCACGCTCCGGGCCTCCGCGGGCCATCAGCTGCTGTGGCTCCCCGGGGTCACCGCCATCGTCTTCGACGACGAGGGCAGAGTGCTCCTGGGCCGGCGGTCCGACACACGCAAGTGGTCGGTGATCGGCGGCATCCCGGAGCCTGGCGAGCAGCCCGCGGCCTGCGCCGTGCGGGAGGTCTTCGAGGAGACGGCGGTGCACTGCGTCCCCGAACGGGTCGTCCTCGTCCAGGCCCTGGAGCCGGTCACCTACGGCAACGGGGACGTCTGCCAGTACATGGACATCACCTTCCGCTGCCGGGCCGTGGGCGGCGAGGCCCGGGTCAACGACGACGAGTCGCTGGACGTGGACTGGTTCACAGTGGACGCCCTGCCCGCGCTGAACGAGTTCGGGCTGCACCGGATCAAGCAGGCCATGTCGGAGGCACCCACATGGTTTGACCCTATGAGTCTTGGCTGAAGTATGGATGGTCACCACATGTGGTGAGGGGCGGGATCCTCTTAGGGTCGGCGCATGACCTCGTCCAGCCCGCTGCCCGCCCCGCACCCCCCTGCCCCGTCCCCCACCCTCGACCTCGGCGGCCGTACCGCCCTGGTCACCGGTGCCGCCAGCGGCATCGGCCGCGCCTGCGCGCTGCGGCTCGCCGCCGCCGGGGCCGAGGTCAGAGCTGTCGACCGGGACGCGGCGGGCCTGGCCGAGCTGGCGGAACTGGCCAAGCGGGCCGGGAACCTCGCGGGCACGGTCGTACCCCAGGTCCTGGACCTCACCGACCTGGACGCCGCCGAGCAAGCCGCCGTCGGCACCGATGTCCTGGTCAACAACGCGGGACTGCAACTGGTCCGCCCCCTGGAGGACTTCCCGACCGATGTCTTCCACACCGTGCTGACCGTGATGCTGGAGGCGCCCTTCCGGCTGATCCGGGGTGCCCTCCCGCACATGTACGCGCAGGGCTGGGGCCGGATCGTCAATGTGTCCTCCGTCCATGGTCTGCGCGCCTCGTCCTTCAAGTCCGCCTATGTGGCCGCCAAACACGGCCTCGAAGGACTCTCCAAGACGGCCTCCCTGGAAGGCGCCCCCCACGGCGTGACCTCCAACTGTGTGAACCCGGCCTATGTGCGCACCCCACTGGTCGAGAAGCAGATCGCCGACCAGGCCCAGGCGCACGGAATCCCCGAGGAGCGGGTCCTGTCCGAGATCCTGCTCAGGGACAGCGCCGTCCGGCGGCTCATCGAACCGGAGGAGGTCGCCGAGGCCGTGGCCTACCTGTGCAGCCCCCAGGCGTCCTTCGTCACCGGCACGTCGCTGGTGCTCGACGGCGGCTGGACGGCCCACTGAGCCGGCCGGCGACGCCGGACCCGGGAGTTTTCCACAGGCCCGACGGGCCGAGCGGCCGATGCGGAATCCTGTGACCATGTCTCGCGATCACGTCCAGTCAGCCGGGCGCCCCACCACCGGGGGCGCCGGCGGGGTGCCCGACGACAGCGCGGCGGCCCCGTACCTCGACCTGCTGGCCCACGACGCCCCCGTGGAGGCGTACGAGCAGCCGGTGCTGCTCGCCCGCGCCGAGGGAGAGCCGGCCGACCGGATCGCCGCGCTGGAGCATGCCAAGCTCCTCGCCCTGCGGGTGCGGTCGGAGCTGGAAGGGCGCAGGCGCCGCGAAGCGGAACTGTCGGCACTCTTCGAGACCGCCCACGACCTGGCCGGGCTCAGGGACGTGGACGCCGTCCTCCAGGCCATCGTGCAGCGCGCCCGCTCCCTGCTCGGCACGGACGTCGCCTACCTCAGCCTCAACGACCCGGAGCGCGGCGACACCTACATGCGTGTGACGGAGGGCTCGGTCGCCGCCCGCTTCCAGCAACTGCGCCTCGGCATGGGCGAGGGGCTCGGCGGATTGGTCGCCCAGACCGCGCGGCCGTACGTCACCGACGACTACTTCAAGGACGCCCGCTTCCAGCACACCCTCACCATCGACGCCGGCGTGCGCGACGAAGGCCTGGTCGCCATCCTCGGCGTGCCGCTGATGCTCGGCCCGCACGTCATCGGCGTCCTCTTCGCAGCGGACCGGCGGGCCCGGGTCTTCGAACGCGAGCAGATCGCCCTGCTCGGCTCCTTCGCCGCGCTCGCCGCAGCCGCCATCGACACCGCCAACCTGCTCACCGAGACCCGCTCGGCCCTGGCCGGACTGGAGCGCGCCAACGAGATCATCCGCGACCGCAGCGCCGTCATCGAGCGCGCCTCCGACGTGCACGACCGGCTCGCCGAACTCGTGCTGCGCGGCGGCGGCGTGCACGACGTGGCCGCGGCCGTCTCCGAGGTCCTCGACGGCACGGTCGAGTTCACCGAGGCCGCTACGGCACCGGCCGCGGCGCTGGAGGTGTCCCGCGCCGAGGGACACGCCGTACCGCACGGAAGCGACTGGATCGCCGCGGTCGCCGCGGGCGGCGAACTCCTCGGAGCGCTGGTGCTGCACGGCCACCCCGGCCTCGATCCGGTCGACCAGCGCACCCTGGAACGCGCGGCGATGGTCACCTCGCTGCTCCTGCTGGCCCGCCGCTCCGCCGCCGAGGCCGAACAGCGCGTGCGGGGCGAGCTGCTGGACGACCTCCTGGACGTACGCGACCGGGACCCGCGCCTGCTGCGCGAGCGGGCCGCCCGCCTGGGCGCCGACCTGGACGTCACCCATGTCGTCCTCGCCGCCCGCCTGGAGACACCGGCGGGCGACGCCGACGAGGAGGCCGCCGCCCGCCGGCGCCTGTGGTCCGCCGCCTCCCACCTCGCCGCCACCCGGCAGGGCCTGGCCGCTGCCCGCGACGGCGGCACGGTCCTGCTACTCCCGCTCGCCACCGGCGACATCGCCACGGACCTGGCCCGTCGCACCGCACGCCACCTCGGCACGGCCGTCCACCAGCCCGTCACCGTCGGCGCCTCCGCGCCCGCCACCGACCTCGCCGCCCACCGCGACACCGTGGCCGCCGCCTATGCGGAAGGCTTGCGCTGCCTGGACGCACTGCACCTGCTCGGCCGCGACGGAGACGGCGCGGCGGCCGAGGACTTCGGCTTCCTCGGCCTGCTCCTCGCGGGCGAACGGGACATCGGCGGCTTCGTCGAGCGCACCATCGGCCCGGTTGCGGCCTACGACGAGCGCCGCGGTACGGAGCTGCTGTCCACCCTGGACGCGTACTTCGCCAGCGGGATGAGCCCGGCCCGAACCAAGGACGCACTCCACGTGCACGTCAACACGGTCGCCCAGCGGCTCGAGCGCGTGGGCCGCCTCCTGGGCGAGGACTGGCAGACCCCGGCCCGCACCCTGGAGATCCAACTCGCCCTGCGCCTGCACCGGTTGGCAGCTCCGAGACACGACTGACCGGCCCCGCACGGGGCCGGCCCTCGGCCCGAGCCGTCGCGCCGCTCAGACCGTCCGCGCCTCGGCCGCCCGGGCGGCGGCGCGTTCGTCGTCCCCGGCCTCCACCTCGGCGAGATCCCGGTGCCGTGTCTCCCGGGCCACGCCCACGGCGATCAGCGTCAGCACGGAAGCTGCGATCACGTACAGCGCGATCGGCGTCGAGCTGTCGTAGTCGGCGAGCAGTGCGGTGGCGATGAGCGGGGCGGGCGCACCGGCCGCCACCGAGGCGAACTGGGCACCTATGGAAGCACCGGAGTACCGCATGCGGGTCGCGAACATCTCGGCGAAGAACGCAGCCTGGGGCGCGTACATCGCACCGTGCAGCACCAGCCCGACGGTCACGGCGAGCACCAGGTACCCGAACGCGCCGGTGTCGACGAGCGAGAAGAACGGGAACATCCACAGACCGATACCGGCCGCGCCGAGCAGGTACACGGGCCGTCGCCCGACCCGGTCGGAGAGCGCGCCCCAGGCGGGGATCACGGCGAAGTGCACGGCGGAGCCGATGAGGACGGCGTTGAGCGCGGTCTGCTTGGACACGTGGGCGGACGTGGTGGCGTAGACGAGGATGAAGGCGGTGATGACGTAGTAGCTGATGTTCTCCGCCATGCGCGCCCCCATGGCGACGAGCACGTCCCGCCAGTGGTGGCGCAGCACGGAGACGAGCGGCGGCTGCTCCGCCCCATCGGTTTGCCGGGACTCGGCCCGCTCCAACGCCTCCTTGAAGACGGGGGATTCATCGACGGAGAGACGAATCCACAAACCGACCATCACCAGCACACCGGAGAGCAGGAACGGGATCCGCCAGCCCCAGCTGCCGAAGGCGTCGTCCGAGAGCACCGCGGTGAGCAGCGACAGCGCACCGGTCGCGAGCAACTGCCCGGCAGGCGCCCCCGTCTGCGGCCACGCGGCCCAGAAACCGCGCCGCCGCGCGTCCCCGTGCTCGGACACCAGCAGGACGGCACCGCCCCACTCGCCACCGAGCGCGAACCCCTGCACCAGACGCAGCGCGGTCAGCAGCACGGGCGCGGCGCCGCCGACGGTCGCATGCGTGGGCAGCAGGCCGATGGCGAACGTCGCCCCGCCCATCAGCAACAGGCTCAGCACCAGCAGCTTCTTGCGCCCCAGCCGGTCACCGTAGTGCCCGAACACGAGCGCCCCCAGCGGGCGGGCGGCGAACCCGACGGCATACGTCAGAAACGACAGCAGTGTTCCGACGAGCGGATCGGAGTCCGGAAAGAACAGCTTGTTGAACACCAGCGCGGCGGCGGAACCGTACAGAAAGAAGTCGTACCACTCGATGGTGGTGCCGATGAGGCTGGCGGCGACGATGCGGGGGAGGTGGGACGGGGCTGGTGGAGCGGTCGCGGGGGAGGACATCGGCACCACTTCCTGACGTTCGGCGGGGACGTTTGCGTGTCGCCATACCGTAGGAACGTGCACGGCAGGGGCGTATGTGGTGGGGCGCCATAGTTCTGGGCGTGGGAGTGCGTGCGGCAACCATGGAAGGGGTGTCGGGGCCTCCGCGGTGGCTTCAACGAGGGCACGACTCGGTGACCCTTCGCATCGCCATCGCCATCGCCGCGCAGGCGCCACCAGGCGGGTTCGGGCTGCGTTTCGGCGCCGCGTTTCGGCCTGGCGGCGTGCGGAGTCGAAGCGTCGGAGCCGGCCGGCCCGGCCGTCGTTCTGGAAGCCGCCCTGGTGCAAGTGGCCGCACGGGCCCGGCGGAGAAGGCGTGCGCCGACGCGGTCCGCCCTCGCTCGGACGACACTCCCACGGCCACGCGCCGTATCGCGTGACGGATCCTTGACCGCCGCTGCGCTCTCCGCGATGCTGTGTTGCGAAACACGAGATGCGTACCGTAATAGGCAACATCTCGACCCTCTGTCAGCCGAGGAGTGGCCATGTCTCAGCAGGTCCGTGCCGTCGTCGCGCGGAGCAAGGGCGCCCCCGTCAGTGTGGAAACGATCGTCGTGCCCGACCCCGGCCCGGGTGAGGCAGTGGTCAGGATCGAGGCCTGCGGCGTCTGCCACACCGATCTGCACTATCGCGAGGGCGGCATCAGCGACGACTTCCCCTTCCTGCTGGGGCACGAGGCGGCGGGGGTGGTGGAGTCGGTGGGCGAGGGTGTCACGGATGTGGCGCCTGGTGACTTCGTGATCCTGAACTGGCGCGCGGTGTGCGGCCAGTGCCGTGCCTGTCTGCGCGGACGGCCCTGGTACTGCTTCAGCACGCACAACGCGAAGCAGAAGATGACCTTGACCGACGGTACGGAGCTCTCGCCGGCTCTGGGTATCGGCGCCTTCGCCGAGAAGACGCTGGTGGCGGCCGGACAGTGCACCAAGGTGGACCCGGCCGCGTCGGCGGCCGCCGCCGGACTGCTGGGCTGCGGGGTGATGGCGGGCATCGGCGCGGCCATCAACACCGGCAGCGTCGGACGCGGTGACAGCGTGGCGGTCATCGGCTGCGGGGGTGTGGGCGACGCCGCGATCGTCGGATCGCATCTGGCGGGTGCAGCGAAGATCATCGCGGTGGACATCGACGACCGCAAGCTGGCCACGGCGAAGAGACTGGGCGCGACCCACACGGTCAACTCCACGGAGACGGACGCGGTCGACGCGGTGCGCGAGCTGACCGGGGGGTTCGGCGCCGACGTCGTCATCGAGGCGGTGGGCCGTCCGGAGACGTACCGGCAGGCCTTCTACTCCCGCGATCTTGCCGGGACGGTGGTGCTGGTCGGCGTACCGAACCCGGAGATGAAGCTGGAGCTGCCGCTGCTGGACGTGTTCGGCCGGGGCGGTTCGCTGAAGTCGTCCTGGTACGGCGACTGCCTGCCCTCCCGTGACTTCCCGATGCTCATCGACCTCTACCTGCAGGGCCGCCTCGACCTGGACGCCTTCGTCACCGAGACCATCGCGCTCGACGAGGTCGAGAAGGCCTTCGAGCGTATGCACCACGGTGACGTCCTGCGTTCTGTGGTGGTCCTCTGATGGCAGGCGCGCGCATCGAACGCCTCGTCACCGCGGGGACGTTCTCCCTGGACGGCGGTACCTGGGACGTCGACAACAACGTGTGGATCGTCGGTGACGACAGCGAGGCGGTCGTCGTCGACGCCGCTCACGACGCCGACGCCATCGTCCAGGCCCTCGGCGGACGCATCCTGCGCGCGATCGTGTGCACCCACGCGCACAACGACCACATCGACGCCGCACCGGAGCTGGCCGCCCGCACCGGCGCCCCGATCCTGCTGCACGCCGAGGATCTGCCGCTGTGGAAGCACACCCATCCCGACCGGACGCCGGACGGCGAGCTGATCGACGGGCAGACGGTCACGGTGGCGGGCATTCGGCTGGCCGTGCTGCACACCCCGGGGCACGCCCCGGGAGCCGTCTGTCTGTACGCACCGGACCTGGCCGCGCTGTTCAGCGGCGACACGCTCTTCGCGGGCGGTCCCGGGGCGACGGGAAGGTCGTACAGCGACTTCCCCACCATCATCGAATCGATCAGGGAACGTCTCCTCGCGCTGCCGCACGACACGGTGGTGCACACCGGCCACGGCGAGACCACCACCATCGGCGCCGAGGCGCCGCATCTCCGGGAGTGGATCGACCGCGGCTTCTGACCGCCCGGCGACGGCCTCGCCCCGGTGACGGTGTCCTTGGCACCGCCGCCGGCGGCGAGGCTGTCGCGCCCTTGTGCGACGCCTGTTCTCCCTGGTCACCGCCGTGGTCCGGGGTGCTTCGGCGTGCGTGGAAAACCGCCGTGGCAGCCGCTTCAAACCGACCCTTGGACGCCTTGACAAGGCTTTGGCGCGGCCTCCAAACTAACGTTGCGCTAATCGCAATCCGTTTCGCTATACGCACCGAGGTGTCATGATGATTCCCGCGTGCCGTCTCGCGGATCTGCCGCGAGGCGAGGCCCACCGGCTCGACATCGACCCGCCGGTCTCGGTGTTCCACACCGATGACGGCGAGCTCTTCGCCATCGACGACACCTGCACCCACCAGGACGCCTCGCTCGCCGACGGCTGGCTGGAGGGCTGCGAGGTGGAATGCCCGCTGCACGCCTCGAAGTTCGACCTGAGGACCGGAGCCGTGGACGCCCCGCCGGCCAAGCTCCCGGTCCGCACGCACGAGGTCGTCGTCGACGACGGGACGGTCTACGTGCGGCTGTCCACGGAGGCGCCCAACCTGCCGCCGTGCATCGCCTCCCGCCTGGCCGGAGGTCCCGCGTGAGGACCGTGGCCGTGGTGGGCGCCTCGCTGGCCGGTCTGTCGGCCGCGCGCTCGCTGCGGAAACGGGGGTACGACGGTCGGCTGGTCGTCATCGGCGACGAGCCCCACCGCCCGTACGACAGGCCGCCGTTGTCCAAGGAGTTCCTGGCCGGTGCCATCGGCGAAGCGGATCTGGCACTGGAGAGGGACGACGAGGAGCTCCGGGCGGAGTGGGTGCTCGGCGTCCGCGCCACCGGACTCGACCGCACCCGGCGGTCGATCCGGCTCGCCGGCGGCCGGGAGATACGCGCCGACGGCGTGGTCATCGCGACCGGCGCGACCGCCCGTACCCTGCCCGGCACCGAGGGCCTCGCAGGAGTCCACACGCTGCGCACCCTCGACGACGCCCGCGTCCTGCGGGACGAACTGGCCCGGGGCGGACGGCTGGTGGTGATCGGCGGCGGCTTCATAGGCGCCGAGGTCGCCTCCACGGCCCACGCTCTCGGCCTCGACGTCACCGTGATCGAGGCGGCGCCGACACCGCTGGCCGGACCGCTCGGCGAGGCCATGGGCGGCATCGTCTCCGCCCTCCATGCGGACCACGGCGTACGGCTGCTGTGCGGGGTGGGGGTCAAGGGGCTGAGCGGGGAGCGCCGGGTGGACGCCGTACTCCTGGAGGGCGGCCGCAGTGTTCCGGCCGACATCGTCGTCGTCGGTGTGGGCGCGCGTCCCTGCGTCGAGTGGCTGCAGGGGTCCGGTGTCGCACTCGACAACGGCGTGAAGTGCGGCGCCGACGGCCGCACCAGCCTGGCCGGGGTGGTCGCCGTGGGCGACTGCGCCAACTGGTACGACCCGCACACAGGCGTCCATCGCAGGGTCGAGCACTGGACCGGCGCGCTGGAACGGCCCGACGCCGCCGTGGCCACGCTGCTCGCGCACGGTGCAACGGAACCGGGCGTGCCCCGGCCTGCGTACTTCTGGTCCGACCAGTACGGCGTGAAGATCCAGTTCGTCGGCCATGCCGCCGGGGCCGACAGCGTGACGGTCGAGGAAGGTACGACCGACGACCGTAGTTTCCTGGCCGTCTACCGGCGGGCCGGCAGTCCGGTCGCCGTGCTCGGGATGAACCAACCGCGGCTGTTCACCCGCTGGCGCAAGCAGCTCACCGCCGCCGCGTCTTGACACCGTGCCTGCGACATCCCATGCTGCGTTGCACATAACACGCAGCGTTGCGTCATACACAACGCCGTTCGAAGTCGCTCTTCCCGGCGCGTGACTGACCATTCCACGACGTTTCCCGAGGAGTGCAGCGTTGACCTCGACAAACCTGCCGGACAGCCTGATCGCCACCCTCCCCGGCTCCGCATACACGGACCCCGGCATCTTCGCCCAGGAACAGGAACGCATCTTCGAGACGATGTGGTTCTGCGTCGCGCGAGCATCGGACCTGCCGAAGCCAGGAGCCTTCCGCACCGTCGACGTGGGCCGCGAGAGCATCCTCGTCACCCGGGCCCGGGACAACGCGATCCGCGCCTACTTCAACGTCTGCCGGCACCGCGGAGCCAAGCTCTGCACCGACGGGACGGGCGAGGTCAAGCGCGCCTTCCAGTGCCCGTACCACGCCTGGACCTACGATCTCGACGGCAAGCTGGTCGCGGCACCCAACCTCACCAAGATGCCCGACGTGGGCCGCACCGAGTACGGCCTGGTGAGCGTGGCCGTCCGGGAATGGCTCGGCTATGTCTGGGTCTGTCTGGCGGAGAACCCGCCCTCCTTCGAGGAGGACGTCCTCGGCGAGGTCGTCGGGCGCCTCGGCGACGTGGAGTCGATCGAGCGCTACGACATCGCGAACCTCTCGGTGGGCAGGCGGATCGTCTACGACGTCAGGGCGAACTGGAAGCTCATCATCGAGAACTTCATGGAGTGCTACCACTGCGCCACGATCCACCCCGAACTCACCGAGGTCCTGCCCGAGTTCGCCGACGGATACGCAGCCCAGTACTACGTCGGCCACGGCGCCGAGTTCGGTACGGAGATCCAGGGCTTCACCGTCGACGGCTCCGAGGGCCTGGACCGCATCCCGGGGGTGTCCGAGGAGCAGGACCGCCGGTACTACGCGATCACGGTCAAGCCGCAGGTCTTCATCAACCTCGTGCCCGACCACGTGATCTTCCACCGCATGTACCCGGTGGCCGTCGACCGCACGGTCGTCGAATGCGACTGGCTCTACCTGCCCGGCGTGGTGGAGAGCGGCAAGGATGTCAGCCGGTCCGTGGAGCTCTTCGACCGGGTCAACCGTCAGGACTTCGACGCCTGCGAGCGCACCCAGCCCGGCATGAGCTCGCGGCTGTACGCCAAGGGCGGTGTGCTCGTTCCCAGTGAGCACCACATCGGCGCCTTCCACGACTGGGTGCACGAGCGTCTCGGAACGCGGCAGCCGGAGTAGCGCGGGGGATGCCCGTGGCCCGCACGGGCGCACGCGGGCTGCTCGGCGGGCGTTCCGGTGCGCTCAGCCCAGGTACCCCATGCGGTGGCTGATCTCCTCCGCGCCCTTGACCAGTACCGGAGCCAGCTCGTGCATGCGCTCCTCGGTGAACCGGTACGAGGGCCCGGAGGCGCTGATCGACGCGATGACCTGGCCTTCCCGGTCACGGATCGGCGCGGCCATGGCGTGCAGCCCGATCTCCAGCTCCTCCAGCGTCCGGGAGTAGCCGCGCTCCCGGGCCTCGGCAAGGTTCTTCTCGAGCTTCGCCTTCGAGGAGATCGTGTGGGGGGTCATCTTCTTCAGACCGGCATCCGCCAGCAGCGCCGCGCGCTCCTTGGCGGGCAGGTGGGCCAGCATGATCTTGCCGCTGGAGGTGGCGTGCAGCGGGGTCAGCTCGCCGACCCAGTTGTGCGCGGCGACGGCGGCCGGGCCGCGCACCTGGTAGAGGTTGATCGCGTACTGCTCCTGCATGACGGCGATGTTGACCGTCTCGCCGATCTCCTCCGCGAGGCGCTCACAGACCGGACGGCCCTGCTGGGTGATGTCGAGACGTCCCGTGACCGCCCCGGCCAGGCGTACGATGCCGAAACCGAGCCGGTACTTGCCGCGCTCGCCCGACTGCTCCACGAGACCGCGCGCCTCCAGGGCGCCGAGCAGACGGAACGCGGTCGACTTGTGAACATCGATCTCGGCGGCCACCTCGCTCACGCCCGCTTCGCCGCGCTGGGCCAGGATCTCGAGGACGCTGATGGCCCGGTCGACGGACTGCACCCCGCCGGACTGCGAGCTGTTCGTTTCGGTATCCGGACTGTAGTTGCTCATAGCGGAACTATACGCGCAGTAAACAACGCACTTGCAAGTAACCGGGTGGAAACGAAGACCTTGCAAGTTGCGCGGTTCGCAACCTAGTGCGTATAGCGATACCCGTATTAGCATGCCTCGCGTATCGACGGCGCGAGCGAGCGAGACGAGGCACCATGGCTCCCCTGCACTACGACTTCGTCATCGTCGGCGGTGGATCAGCCGGCAGCGCACTGGCGAACCGACTCTCGGCCGACCCCGGAAACCGGGTGCTCGTGCTGGAGGCGGGCCGGTCCGACTACCCCTGGGACGTGTTCATCCACATGCCCGCGGCGCTGACCTATCCCATCGGCAGCCGCTTCTACGACTGGAAATACGAGTCCGAGCCCGAGCCCCACATGGGCGGCCGGCGCATCTACCACGCCCGCGGCAAAGTGCTGGGCGGCTCCAGCAGCATCAACGGCATGATCTTCCAGCGCGGCAACCCCATGGACTACGAGCGCTGGGCCGCCGACCCCGGGATGGAGACGTGGGACTACGCGCACTGCCTGCCGTACTTCCGGCGGATGGAGAACTGTCTCGCGGCCGACCCCGACGACGAGTTCCGCGGTCACGACGGCCCCCTCGTCCTCGAACGCGGCCCCGCCACGAACCCGCTGTTCGGCGCCTTCCTCGAGGCCACCCAGGAGGCGGGCTACGCCCCCACTGACGACGTCAACGGCTACCGGCAGGAAGGTTTCGCGAAGTTCGACCGGAACGTCCATCGCGGACGTCGGCTGTCGGCCTCCAAGGCGTACCTCAAGCCCGCCAGGAAGCGGCCCAACCTCACCGTCACCACCCGCGCCCTGGTCACCAAGGTCCTCTTCGAGGGCAAGCGGGCCGTGGGCGTCGAGTACCAGCGCGGCCGGGGCCCGGTCCAGCAGGTCCGCGCCGAGGAAGTCATCCTGTGCGGCGGCGCCGTCAACTCCCCGCAACTGCTCCTGCTCTCCGGCGTCGGCAACGCCGCCGAGTTGTCCGCCCTGGGCATCGACGTCGTCCACGACCTGCCGGGCGTCGGCGAGAACATGCAGGACCACCTGGAGGTGTACGTCCAGTACGGCTGCAAGCAGCCCGTCTCCATGCAGCCGTACATGGCGAAGTGGCGTGCCCCCTTCATCGGGCTCCAGTGGCTCTTCCGCAAGGGACCGGCCGCGACCAACCACTTCGAGGCCGGCGGCTTCGCCCGCAGTAACAAGGACGTGGACTACCCCAACCTGATGTTCCACTTCCTGCCGGTCGCGGTCCGCTACGACGGCTCCTCGCCGTCGGGCGGCCACGGCTATCAGGTGCACGTCGGGCCCATGTACTCCGACGCCATCGGCTCGGTGAAGATCAAGAGCAAGGACCCGCGGGAACACCCGGCACTGCGCTTCAACTACCTCTCCACCGAGCAGGACCGCCGGGAGTGGGTCGAGGCGATCCGCGTGGCCCGCAGGCTGCTCAACCAGCCGGCACTCGCCCCGTACAACGACGGCGAGATCTCGCCCGGCCCCTCCGTCGAGACCGACGAGGAGATCCTTGCGTGGGTCGCCAAGGAGGGCGAGACCGCCCTGCACCCCTCGTGCACCTGCAAGATGGGCACCGACGAGATGGCGGTCGTCGACCCGCGGAGCATGCGGGTGCACGGCCTGGAGGGGCTGCGGGTCGTCGACGCCTCGGTGATGCCCTACGTCACCAACGGCAACATCTATGCGCCGGTGATGATGATCGCCGAGAAGGCGGCCGACCTGATCCTCGGCAAGGAGCCGGCGGCGCCCTCCAAGGCCGCGTACTACCGCCACCGCGACGCCCAGAAGCAGGCCGGGTAGGGCTTTGGGCGCCGAGGCCCTGCGGGCGCTGCTGAGACGCGTCCGCTACGAGGTGCTGCCGGCGAAGGCGACCGAGGAGAAGGTCCTCGCCCATGTCCCGCGCGACGTCGTGGTCACGGTCACGGCGTCGCCCGTCAAGGGCCTGGAGCCGACCCTCGGCCTCACCGAGCGGCTTGTGGCACACGGCTACCGTGTCGTCCCGCACGTGCCCGCGCGGCTGCTGCGGGACGACACACACCTGAAGGACGTCGTCGAGCGGCTGCGCACGGTGGGCGTCGACGACGTCTTCGTCCCGGCGGGCGACGCCGACCCGCCGGCCGGGCCGTACGACGGGGCGCTGTCGGTGCTGCGCCGACTGGGCGAGCTGGGCGGGCCCTTCGCGCACCTGGGGATCACCGGATACCCCGAGAGCCATCCGCTCATCCACGACGACCTCACCATCCAGGCGATGTGGGACAAGCAC
The DNA here is from genome assembly GCF_040630895.1 of Streptomyces sp. NPDC005728. Lineage (NCBI taxonomy): Bacteria > Bacillati > Actinomycetota > Actinomycetes > Kitasatosporales > Streptomycetaceae > Streptomyces > Streptomyces sp. NPDC005728. The sequence goes on along the minus strand of NZ_JBEXYL010000045.1, from coordinate 18,328 downwards.
GCGCACGCCACGTACATCGTCAGCAACCTGTGCTTCGATCCGCGCGTGCTCGGCGACTGGATCGCCCGTATACGGCGCCGTGACGTCACGCTGCCCGTGCATGTGGGCGTCGCCGGACCGGTGCAGCGCGCGAAGCTGCTGTCCATGGCGACGAAGATCGGGGTGGGGGAGTCCACGCGCTTCCTGACCAGGCACGCGTCCTGGTTCCTGCGGTTTGCGACACCCGGGGGGTACGTGCCCGAGAGACTGCTCGACCGCAGCGCGGAGGCGCTCACCGCGCCGTCGGCCCATGTGGCAGGCCTGCACGTCTTCACGTTCAACCAGATCGCGGAGACGGAGAGGTGGCGCCGCGCCTTGCTGGACCGGCTGGGCGGCTGAGGGCGCACGCGAAGCGGGCGGGGCCGGAATCCGGCCCCGCCCCCTTCGACGTGTCGTTCAGCGGAAGACCACCGTGCGGTTCCCCTCCACCATGACGCGGCTCTCGGTGTGCCACTTCACCGCGTGGGCCAGTACCTGTGCCTCCACGTCGCGGCCCACGGTGACCAGATCGTCGGGGTCCAGGGAGTGGTCCACCCGGATCACGTCCTGCTCGATGATCTGGCCCTCGTCCAGGTCGGACGTCACATAGTGCGCCGTCGCGCCGACCAGCTTCACCCCGCGCTCGTAGGCCTGCTGGTAGGGCTTCGCGCCCTTGAAGCTCGGCAGGAACGAGTGGTGGATGTTGATGGCACGGCCCTCCAGTTCCTTGCACAGGTCGTCGGAGAGGACCTGCATGTAGCGGGCGAGGACCACGAGGTCGACGTTGAGCTCACGTACCAGCTCCAGCAGGCGCGCCTCCGCCTCGGGCTTGGTGTCCCTGGTCACCGGGATGTGGTGGAAAGGGACGCCGTAGGTCTCCGCCAGCCCCTCGAAGTCGCGGTGGTTGGAGACGATGGCCGGGATCTCGATGTTGAGGGCGCCGCTGCGGCAGCGGAAGAGCAGGTCGTTGAGGCAGTGGCCGAACCTGGACACCATGATCAGGGTCCGGGTCGGGGTCGCGGCGTCCCGGAGGATCCAGGTGATCCCGTGGGCCTCGGCGACCGGGCCGAATCGGTAACGCAGTGTTTCCAGATCGACGTCCGGATCGGAAACGTCGAAGTGAACCCTCATGAAGAAGCGGTCCTGGAGTCGATCATCGAACTGCTGGCTTTGCAGGATGTTGCCGGAGTTCCTGACGAGAAAGCCGCTCACTGCGTGGACCAGTCCGGCCGTGTCCGGACACGAGAGAGTGAGGACGTACTCACGGCCGGGATGCGGTCGAGGGGACATGTAGGGCCTCCATTGGTGCGTATGGCACAACATGGTGAGCGATACGCAACAGGATTGAGGTCCGTGCCGCCCGCGGTCAAGAGTGTCGGGGCATCTGCCGTGATGGCCGAATCGGGATCCGCCAACCCCTTGACGTACGTCAGCCCATTCGGCCAGGGTGTTCCACCACAAGCAATTCAATGCACAATGCGCAACGAATTCCATTCGAAGGGCTCGGCGCGTGGCAGATCTGTATGTGGACGGAGAATGGCGCGCTGCGGTGGCCGGCGGCCACCGGGAGATCCGCTGCCCGGCGGACGGCACGCTCGTCACGAGGGTGTCCGAGGGCACCCGGGCCGACACCGAGGCCGCGATCGCCGCGGCCCGTCGGGCCTTCGACACCGGCCCCTGGCCGCACACCCCCGAACGTGAGCGAGGCGCGCTTCTGCTGCGCACCGCCGACATCATCGAGCGCGACGCCAAGGAGTTCGCCCGCGCCGAGTCGCTCGACACCGGCAAGCGCCTGGTCGAGAGCGAGTACGACATCGCCGACGTCGCCTCCTGCTTCCGCTACTACGGCGGCATCGCCGGCACCAGCGCCGGCCGGGTGGTGGACACCGGCCGCGACGACGCTCTCAGCCGGGTCACCTACGAGCCCGTCGGCGTCTGCGGACTGATCACCCCCTGGAACTACCCCCTGCTGCAGGCGTCCTGGAAGGTCGCGCCCGCCCTCCTCGCGGGCAACACCGTCGTTCTCAAGCCCAGCGAGCTGACGCCCTCCACCTCGATCCTGCTGATGCGGGCCCTGCACGAGGCCGGGCTGCCGGCCGGCGCAGCCAACCTCGTCCTGGGCAGCGGCCCCGAGGTGGGCGCCCCGCTCTCCGAGGACCCGGCCGTCGACATGGTGTCCTTCACCGGCGGCCTGGCGACCGGGCGGCACATCATGGCCACCGCCGCCGCCACCGTGAAGAAGGTCGCGCTGGAACTCGGCGGCAAGAACCCGAACGTGGTCTTCGCGGACGCGGACTTCGAGACCGCCGTGGACTTCGCGCTCACCGCCGTCTTCCTGCACTCCGGGCAGGTCTGCTCGGCCGGCGCCCGGCTGATCGTCGAGGACTCCCTCCACGACGCCTTCGTCGACGAGGTCGTACGCCGCGCCCGACTGATCCGCCTCGGCGGTCCCTTCGACCCCGAGGCGGAGACCGGGGCGCTGATCTCCGCGCAGCACCGGGAGAAGGTCGAGGCGTACGTCGCCGCCGGTCTCGCCGAGGGCGCCGTACTGCGCTGCGGCGGCGAGCGCCCCGAGGACTCCGCGCTGGCGAACGGCTTCTACTACCCGCCCACTGTTCTCGACGAGTGCCGGCAGGACATGCGCGTGGTGCACGAGGAGTCCTTCGGTCCCGTGCTCACCGTCGAGCGCTTCCACGACGAGGACGACGCCGTCCGCATCGCCAACGACACGGAGTACGGACTCGCCGGAGCCGTCTGGACGCAGGACGCGGGCAAGGCCCAGCGGGTCGCCCGGCGGCTGCGTCACGGCACGGTGTGGATCAACGACTACCACCCCTATGTGCCGCAAGCGGAATGGGGTGGCTTCGGGCACTCGGGCGTGGGCCGGGAGCTGGGACCGACCGGACTCGACGAATACCGAGAGCCAAAGCACGTCTGGCAGAACATCCAACCCCGGCCGCAACACTGGTTCCGCGGCTGAACGCCGAAAAGAGGTCGATCGTGACCCCAGCACAGACCGAGGTGTCGCAGCGGCGCGACACGTCCCAGGACCCCCAGGACCGCACCCCGGTCATCTCCGTGCGCCGGCTGTGGAAGGTGTTCGGGCCGAAGGCCGACCAGGTGCCGGACTCCGAGGAGCTGTGCGGACTCACTCGCCGGGAGCTCATGGACCGCACCGGGTGCACGGCCGCCGTGCGCGACGTGAACTTCGAGGTATCGCCCGGCGAGGTCTTCGTCGTCATGGGTCTGTCCGGTTCCGGCAAGTCCACCCTGGTGCGATGTCTGACCCGGCTGATCGAACCCACCGCGGGCGAGGTCGTCTTCGAGGGCGAGGACATCCGGGGCGCCGACCCCAGGCGACTGCGCGAACTGCGGCGCAGCAAGTTCTCCATGGTCTTCCAGCACTTCGGACTGCTGCCGCACCGCAAGGTCGTCGACAACGTGGCCTTCGGCCTGGAGATCCGTGGCATGGGCAAGGCCGCGCGCACCAAGAAGGCCCTGGAGGTCGTCGAACTGGTGGGTCTGGCCGGATACGAGAACTCCTATCCGGACCAGCTCTCCGGCGGCATGCAGCAGCGCGTCGGTCTCGCCCGCGCCCTCGCCGGCGACCCCGACGTCCTCTTCTTCGACGAACCGTTCTCCGCGCTCGACCCGCTGATCCGCCGCGACATGCAGAGCGAGGTCATCCGCCTGCACCACGAGGTCGGCAAGACCATGGTCTTCATCACCCACGACCTCTCCGAGGCCCTGAAGCTGGGCGACCGCATCCTGATCATGCGCGACGGCAAGATGGTCCAGTGCGGCACCGGCGACGAACTCGTGGGCGCCCCCGCCGACGACTACGTACGGGACTTCGTCAAGGACGTGCCGCGCGGTGATGTACTGACACTGCGCTGGATCATGCGCCCCGCGCAGCCCGACGACGCCCTCGACGGCCCCGAGTTCGGCCCGGACGTCGTGGTGCGCGAGGCCACCCGTGCAGTGCTCGCCGCAGAGAAGCCGGTCAAGGTCGTCGAGAACGGCAAGCTGCTCGGCATCGTGGGCGATGAGGAGATCCTCGCGGTGGTGGCCGGGCAAGAAGGCGGCGCGTGATGGCCACCGTTCTGGAGAAGCCCGAGAAGCCCGAGAAGACCGACAAGGTCCCGCCGGCGGTGGCCGCGCCGGCTGCCCGCAAGGCCGGCCGCCCCATGGTGCTGGCGGCGATCCTGGTCGCCTGGCTGGTGCTCTTCGCCGTGCTGCGCGGTCGGCAGACGCTGACCCTCGCCGCCGCCGACCTCACCGGTCTGCACCGCTGGTTGAACGACGTCAACGACAGCATCGGGGCCAACCGCAACTCCAACCCGCTCTTCCTGTACTTCTTCAACGAGATCCGCCTGGCCATCGACAACCTGGTGACGTTCGTCCAGTCCCTGATCTCCCAGCCCACCGGCAGCCGCCCGGTCCCGCAGATCGGCTGGCTCGGCGTCGTCGGACTCACCGGGTACGTCTCCTGGGCCGTGGGCAACTGGCGGGTCGCCCTCCTGGCGGTGGCGGGCTTCACCTTCTTCGGGCTGCAGGGCCTGTGGCAGGAGAGCATGGACACGCTGGCACTGACCCTGTCGGCGGTCTTCGTGGCGTTGCTCATCGGCATCCCGCTCGGTGTGTGGGCGGGTCTCTCCGACCGGTTCAACCGGATCATGACGCCCTTCCTGGACTTCATGCAGACGATGCCGACCTTCGTCTACCTCGCTCCGCTGACCCTGATCTTCCTCATCGGAGGGGCCTCCGCCGTGATCACCACGGTGATCTACGCGGCACCGCCCGCCATCCGCATCACCGCGCACGCCATCCGCTCCGTACCCGAGACCACCGTCGAGGCGGCGGACTCGCTCGGCACGACCAGGTCGCAGCAACTGCTGAAAGTACTGCTGCCGATGTCCAAGCGCACGGTGGTCATGGGCGTCAACCAGACCATCATGGCCGCCCTGGCCATGGTGACCATCGCCGCCCTGATCGACGCGCCGGGCCTCGGCAAGACCGTCGTGCAGGCCCTGCAGTCGCTCGACGTCGGCACCGCCTTCAACGCCGGCCTCGCCATCGTCGTCATGGCCATCGTGCTCGACCGGGTCACCACGGCGGCGGCCGGACGCGCCGAGGCGGCCCGCCGCAGGGGCGACCACCTCCTCAAGTGGCGCAGGCCGCTGCTGGGTGCGGGCGCGGTCGCGGTGGCCGTTCTGGTCTACCTGTCCCACACCTTCGTCTGGGCGGCCGAGTTCCCCGGCGACGGCACCGTCGGCAGTCACATCGCGAGCGCGGCCGACACCACGACCACCTGGCTGCAGGACCATCTCTCCGGCCTGACCAACGCCCTTCGGGACGCCCTCACCAACGGCCTGCTCAACCCGTTCCAGACGCTGCTGACCGACTCCCCGTGGTGGCTCGTCGGCGCCGTCCTGGTCGCGCTCGGCGCGGTGCTCGGCGGATGGCGCGCCGGCGTGACCGCCGCCGTGTGCGTCGGGCTGCTCGTCGGCACGGGCCTGTGGTCGGACAGCATGACGACCCTCGCCTCGACCGCCGTTGCCACGGTGCTGGTGATGCTGCTCGGCGCCGTCTTCGGCGTGTGGATGGGACGCAGCCTGTTCGTGGACCGGCTGATGCGGCCCACCCTGGACGCCGCGCAGGTCATGCCGCCGTTCGTCTATCTCGTGCCGTTCCTGGCCCTCTTCGGCGCCACCCGTTTCACCGCGATCGTCGCGGCCGTCGTCTACGCGGCGCCCGTCGCCATCAAGATCATCGCGGACGGTGTGCGGAACGTTCCCGAGTCCACGGTGGAGGCGGCCACCTCTGCCGGGTGCAACACCTGGCAGATCATCACCAAGGTCCAACTGCCGATGGCACGCAGCGCCCTGACTCTCGCGACGAACCAGGGACTGATCTACGTGCTGTCGATGGTTGTGGTGGGCGGCCTGGTAGGGGCCGGCGCCCTCGGCTACGACGTCGTGGCCGGGTTCTCGCAGGGAGAGCTGTACGGAAAGGGGCTGGCGGCGGGACTCGCCATCGTACTGCTCGGAGTCATGTTCGACCGGATCACTCAGGCTGCGGCGCGACGCACCAGGGCTTAAGGAGCAGGACACCATGGCAAGACACTGGCGAGCCGGCGCGGCCGGCCTGGCCGTCCTCGGCCTCACCCTCACGGCGTGCGGAGGGGCGAAGGTCGGTGACACCTCCTCCGCGGGCTCCAAGGGCTCGGGCGGCAAGTGCGGCACGTTCAACCTGGCCGTCAACCCGTGGGTGGGCTACGAGGCGGACGCGGCGGTCGTCGCGTACGTCGCGCAGCACGACCTCGGCTGCACGGTCAAGAAGAAGGACCTCAAGGAGGAGATCGCCTGGCAGGGCTTCGGGACCGGCGAGGTCGACGCCGTCCTGGAGAACTGGGGCCACGACGATCTGAAGAAGAAGTACATCACCGGGCAGAAGACTGCCGTCGAGGCGGGGCAGACCGGCAACAAGGGCATCATCGGCTGGTACGTGCCGCCGTGGCTGGCCAAGGCCCACCCGGACATCACCGACTGGAAGAACCTCGGCAAGTACGCGTCCGAGTTCAAGACCTCCGAGTCGGGCGGCAAGGGTCAGCTGCTCGACGGCGACCCGTCGTACGTCACCAACGACGCGGCGCTGGTGAAGAACCTGAAGCTGGACTACAAGGTGGTGTACGCGGGCAGCGAGACCGCGCTCATCCAGGCCTTCCGGACGGCCGAGAAGAACAAGCAGTGGGTGATCGGCTACTTCTACGAGCCGCAGTGGTTCCTGTCCGAGGTGCCGCTGGTCAAGGTCAACCTTCCCAAGTACACGACGGGCTGCGACGCCGACGCCGCGAAGGTCGCCTGCGACTATCCCGTCTACGACCTGGACAAGGTCGTCAGCGCGAAGTTCGCCAAGTCCGGGAGCCCGGCGTACGACCTGGTGAAGAAGTTCAACTGGACCAACGACGACCAGAACACCGTGGCCAAGTACATCGCGGTGGACAAGATGTCGGACGACGCGGCCGCCAAGAAATGGGTCGAGGCGAACCGCGGCAAGGTCGACGCCTGGCTGAAGTAGCGGGCGCAGACACGTCCGGGTCACCGCCGCCGTCACCGTCTCCGGCCGTGGAGCGGTGACGCGTCGGCGACCCCGAAAACCCCTGAACGGGCCCGGCAGGCTGCCAGTGCAGCCGGCCGGGCCCGTTGGTCTTTCGCGCTGTTCACCGACGCCTTGCGCCCCCTTGACACCCCTCCTCGGGGGCAGGCACATTGAGTTGCGCAACCTGAATCACGTTGCGCAGACAGCAACTGGACCGGTTTCGAGTTCGGAGGTTGAGCGATGGCGGGACCCCGAGTGGTCATCATCGGAGCGGGCGTCGTGGGAGCGGCCCTCGCGGACGAGATCTCCGCACGCGGCTGGACCGAAGTGACCGTGGTCGACCAGGGCCCCCTCCCGGCCACGGGGGGATCCTCCTCGCACGCCCCGGGCCTGGTCTTCCAGACGAACCCCTCCAAGACCATGACCGAGCTGGCCCGCTACACCGTCGAGAAGTTCTGCTCCCTCGACGTCGACGGCAAGCCCTGCTTCCTGCAGGTCGGCGGCCTCGAAGTGGCGACCACCCCCGAGCGCCTCGCCGAACTCCACCGCCGCCACGGCTGGATCACCGCCTGGGGCATCGAGGCGCGCCTGCTGACCGCCGACGAGTGCGTCGAGCAGCATCCGCTGGTCGACCGCGACAAGGTCCTCGGCGGCCTCCTGGTCCCCACCGACGGCCTCGCCAAGGCCGTCCTCGCCGTCGAGGCGCAGATCCGCCGGGCCACCGGACGCGGCGTGCGCTTCCTGGCCCGCCACGAAGTCCTCGACGTACGGCAGAACGAGGGCCGTGTCACCGGAGTCCTGACCGACCAGGGCGAGATCCCCGCCGACATCGTCGTGTGCTGCGCCGGCATCTGGGGCCCGAAGATCGCCCGCATGGCCGGGATGAACCTCCCGCTCACCCCGCTCGCCCACCAGCTCGCCTGGACCGGGCCGGTACCGGCCCTCGCGGGCCAGACGGAAGAGGCGGTCCGCCCCATCCTGCGCCACCAGGACGCCGGCCTCTACTACCGCGACCGCTTCGACGGCATCGGCATCGGCTACTACGGCCACCGCCCGATGCCCGTCTCGGCGGACGACATCCTCTCCGTCGACGAGGCCGAAGAGATGCCGTCCGTCATGAAGTTCACCGAGGAGGACTTCGAGGACGCCTGGACCGCGACCCGGTCGCTGCTCCCCGCGACGAGGGAGGCCAAGGTCGAGGAGGGCATCAACGGCCTGTTCTCCTTCACCACCGACGGCTACCCGTTGCTCGGCGAGTCACCGGACGTCGAGGGCTTCTGGGTCGCGGAGGCCGTGTGGGTCACCCACTCCGCAGGCGTCGGCCGGGCCGTCGCCGAATGGCTGGTCGACGGCCACTGCTCCTCCTTCGACCTGCACGAGTGCGACGTCAACCGCTTCGAGCCGCACCAGCTCTCCCCGGAGTACGTCCTGGCCCGCGACTGCCAGAACTTCGCCGAGGTCTACGACATCCTCCACCCGCTCCAGCCGTCCGGGAAGCCGCGCCCCATCCGCACCAGCCCCTTCCACGCCCGTCAGCAGGAACACGGCGCGTTCTTCCTGGAGGCGAACGGCTGGGAGCGCCCGCAGTGGTACGAGGCCAACGCGGGCCTGGTCGAGGGCCGCTCCATCCCGACCCCGGGCGACTGGGCCGCCCGCTACTGGTCGCCCGTCGTCGGCGCGGAGGCCCAGGTCACCCGCGAGACGGTCGCGATGTACGACATGACGGCCCTCAAGCGTCTGGAGGTGAGCGGCCCAGGCGCCGCGGCCTTCCTGGAGGGCCTGTGCACCGGCAAGGTCGCCAAGTCGGCCGGCTCGGTGACGTACACCCTCCTCCTCGACCACGACGGCGGCATCCGCAGCGACGTCACCGTCGCCCGCCTGGCCCGCGACCTCTTCCAGGTCGGGGCCAACGGCAACCTGGACCTGGACTGGTTCACCCGCCACCTGCCCGCCGACGGCACGGTCCAGGTCCGCGACATCACCCCCGGGACCTGCTGCATCGGCCTGTGGGGCCCGCTCGCCCGAAAGGTGCTGCAGCCCCTCACCGACGAGGACTTCTCGAACGACGGCCTCAAGTACTTCCGCGCCAAGCGCGCCCACATCGGCAGCGTCCCCGTCACCGCGATGCGCCTGTCGTACGTGGGTGAACTCGGCTGGGAGCTGTACACCACCGCCGACCTCGGCCAGAAGCTCTGGGACACCCTCTGGGCCGCGGCCCGGCCGCTCGGCGGCATCATCGCGGGCCGCGGCGCCTTCAACAGCCTCCGCCTGGAGAAGGGCTACCGGTCCTTCGGCACCGACATGACCTACGAGCACGACCCCTACGAGGCCGGCGTCGGCTTCGCCGTCAAGCTCGACAAGGACGACTTCATCGGCAAGGCAGCACTCGAACGCCGCAAGGCCGACGTCCGCCGCAGGCTGACCTGCCTCACCATCGACGACCCCCGGTCCGTCGTCATGGGCAAGGAGCCGGTGTACGAAGGCGACCGCGCCGTCGGCTACGTCACCAGCGCCGCCTACGGCTACACGATCGGCAAGGGCATCGCCTACGCCTGGCTCCCGGCGGAGCTCGCCACCCCCGGCACCACCGTGCACATCGGTTACTTCGACCAGCGCGTCGAGGCGGTCGTCGCCGAGGAGCCCCTGTTCGACCCGACCATGTCCCGTCTGCGTGGTTAGCCCTGGGGAAGGAACACCGCCGGTGACCGCACAACTGCTGGACGGCAAGGCGACCGCAGCCACCGTCCGCCATGAACTCGCCGACCGCGTCGCCAAGTTGACCATCAGCACCGGACGGCAGCCGGGCCTCGGTACCGTCCTGGTGGGTGACGACCCGGGCAGCCACGCCTATGTCGCCGGAAAGCACCGTGACTGCGCACAGATCGGCGTCGCCTCCCTGCGCCGCGAACTGCCAGCCGACGCGACACAGCAGCAGGTCGAGGACGTCATCGACGAACTCAACGCCGACCCGGCCTGCACCGGCTACATCGTGCAACTCCCGCTCCCGCGCCACCTGGACGCGGGCGCCGTACTCGAGCGCATGGACCCTGCCAAGGACGCCGACGGGCTGCACCCCGTCAACCTCGGCCGGCTCGTCCTCGGCGTCGAGGCACCACTGCCGTGCACCCCGCGCGGCATCGTCGAACTGCTGCGCCGGTACGAGGTGCCGCTCGCCGGAGCGCGTGTGTGCGTGATCGGCCGGGGCATCACGGTCGGACGTCCGCTCGGACTCCTGTTGACCCGCCGCTCCGAGAACGCCACCGTCACCCTGTGTCACACCGGAACCAAGGGACTGGCCTGGCACGTACGCGAGGCGGACATCGTCGTCGCGGCGGCCGGCTCGCCCGGACTGATCACCAAGGACATGCTGCGCCCCGGCGCGGCGGTCCTGGACGTCGGCATCACCCGCACCGACCACGGGCTCGCCGGCGATGTGCACCCGGAGGCCGCCACGGTCGCCGGATGGCTCGCGCCGATGCCCGGGGGCGTGGGCCCCATGACCCGGGCGATGCTGCTCGCCAACGTCGTCGAGGCCGCCGAGAGGAACGCGAACACCGTATGAACGCGCTGAACACACCCCTGGCGGAGCTGGACCCCGAGGTCCACGCCGCACTCCGCGCAGAGCTGCACCGCCAGCAGTCCACCCTGGAGATGATCGCCTCCGAGAACTTCGCGCCGTCCGCCGTGATGGAGGCCCAGGGGTCCGTCGCGACCAACAAGTACGCCGAGGGCTACCCCGGCCGTCGCTACTACGGCGGCTGCGAACACGTCGACGTCACCGAGCGCCTGGCCATCGAACGCGTCAAGTCCCTGTTCGGCGCCGGCTACGCCAACGTCCAGCCGCACTCGGGCGCCCAGGCGAACACCGCCGTCTTCTTCGCCCTCCTCCGGCCCGGCGACACCATCCTCGGCCTGGACCTCGCGCACGGCGGACACCTCACCCACGGCATGCGCATCAACTACAGCGGCAAGATGCTCAATGTCGTCCCGTACCACGTCGCCGAGACGGACAACCTCGTGGACATGGACGAGGTGGAGCGCCTCGCCAAGGAGCACCGCCCCAAGATGATCATCGCGGGCTGGTCGGCGTATCCGAGGCAGCTGGACTTCGCGGCCTTCCGCCGCATCGCCGACGAGGTCGGTGCCCTGCTGATGGTCGACATGGCGCACTTCGCGGGCCTGGTCGCCGCAGGACTGCACCCCAGCCCCGTCCCGCACGCGCACGTGGTCACCACCACGACGCACAAGACGCTCGGCGGCCCCCGCGGCGGAGTCATCCTCACCAACGACGCCGACCTGGCCAAGAAGATCAACTCGGCAGTGTTCCCCGGAATGCAGGGCGGCCCGCTGGAGCACGTCATCGCCGCGAAGGCGGTCTCCTTCAAGGTGGCGGCGTCGCCCGAGTTCGCCGAACGCCAGGCCCGCACGCTGGCCGGCGCCCGCATCCTGGCCGAGCGCCTGACTCGGCCGGATGCCACAGCGGCGGGCGTCAAGGTGCTCACCGACGGCACGGACGTCCACCTGGTCCTGGTCGACCTCCGGGACTCCTCCCTGGACGGTCGGCAGGCGGAGGACCTGCTCCACGAGATCGGCATCACCGTCAACCGCAACGCCGTCCCCTTCGACCCGCGCCCGCCCATGGTGACCTCCGGGCTGCGCATCGGCACCCCCGCCCTGGCCACCCGCGGCTTCGCCGAGGAGGACTTCGCCGAGGTCGCCGACGTGATCGCCCTGGCCCTCCAGCCCGAGCCCGACGTGTCCGCGCTGCGCGCCCGCACCGTGGCCCTGGCCGCCAGGCACCCGCTCTACCCGCACCTTTCGGAAGCCGGAGACGCCCGATGAGCCCCAGCACCCCAGGCGCCGACCTCCCCGACCACCCCGACTGGCTCTGGCGCACGCCCGAGCCGAAGCGGTCGTACGACGTGGTGATCGTCGGCGGCGGCGGACACGGGCTCGCCACCGCCCACTACCTGGCGAAGAACCACGGCATCACCAACGTCGCCGTACTGGAGAAGGGCTGGCTCGCGGGCGGCAACATGGCCCGCAACACCACGATCATCCGCTCCAACTACCTGTGGGACGAGAGCGCAGGCATCTACGAACACGCTCTCAAGCTGTGGGAAGGGCTGGAGGAGGAGCTGGACTACCCGATCCTCTTCTCCCAGCGCGGCGTGCTGAACCTCGCCCACAGCCTCCAGGACGTCCGCGACAGCGTGCGTCGCGTCGAGGCGAACCGACTGAACGGCGTGGACGCCGAATGGCTCGACGCCGAGCAGGTCAAAGAGGTCTGCCCGATCGTCAACACCTCACCCGACGTGCGCTATCCGGTCCTCGGCGGCACCTACCAGCCGCGCGCGGGCATCGCCAAGCACGACTACGTGGCCTGGGGCTTCGCCCGCTCGGCGGACGCGGCCGGGATCGACATCATCCAGAACTGCGAGGTCACGGGTCTCGACGTGGTCGGCGGCCGCGTGGTCGGCGTCCGGACCGCCCTGGGCCCGATCGCGGCCGGCAAGGTGGCCCTCTGCTCGGCCGGCCACACCTCGGTGCTGGCGGCGATGGCGGGCGTCGAACTCCCGCTGCAGAGCCATCCGTTGCAGGCGCTGGTCTCCGAGCTCCTGGAGCCCGTGCACCCGACGGTGGTCATGTCCAACGCCGTCCACGTGTACGTCAGCCAGGCGCACAAGGGGGAGCTGGTGATGGGCGCGGGCATCGACGCGTACAACTCCTACACCCAGCGCGGCGCGTTCCACATCATCGAGGAACAGATGTCCGCGGCCCTGGAGCTCTTCCCCGTCTTCGCCCGCGCCCACGTGCTGCGCACCTGGGGCGGCATCGTCGACGTCAGTCCCGACGCCTCACCGATCGTCGGCCTCACCCCCGTCGACAGCCTTTACCTCAACTGCGGCTGGGGAACGGGCGGCTTCAAGGCCACCCCGGGTGTCGGCTGGGTCTACGCCCACACCATCGCCCACGACACCCCCCACGCCCTCAACGCCCCCTTCTCGCTCGACCGTTTCACCACCGGCGCGCTCGTCGACGAGCACGGCGCGGCCGCGGTGGCCCACTAGGGATCCTCAAGGGAGCCGAACGACATGCTGCTCATCCCCTGCCCGTGGTGCGGGCCCCGCGACGAGGCCGAGTTCCACTACGGTGGCCAGGCGCACGTGGCCTACCCCGAGGACCCGGCCGCCCTCACCGACGAGGAGTGGGCGCGGTACCTTTTCTTCCGCGACAACCCGAAAGGGCCGTTCGCCGAGCGCTGGAGCCACGCGGCGGGGTGCCGCCGGTGGTTCAACGCGGTGCGGGACACGGCGAGCAACGAGATCCTCGCCGTCTACCGGACGGGCGAGCCGCGTCCGGAGACGCTGGAGCCCCGTCCGGTGACTTCTCAGCCGGCCCTGGCTGTGTCAGCCCGTCCGGCGATCGATGACGAGGCCCGTTCAGGGCCGACGGAGCTCCAGGGGGTGGAGCCCCTGGAGGACGGGGCGGGTAGGGGCGGCGGGGGCGCTGCATCCACCAGCGGCTCCACCGTGGGCCATCCGTTCCGCACCCTCACCGGTGGCCGAATCGACCGCGACACCCCCCTCACCTTCACCTTCGACGGCACCGAATACCAGGGCTACCGCGGCGACACCCTCGCCTCCGCCCTCCTTGCCAACGGCGTCATCGCGGCAGCGACCAGCATCAAGCTCGGCCGCCCCCGCGGCATCTTCTCGGCCGGCGTCGAGGAGCCGAACGCGGTGGTCCAGATCGAGGCCCCCTTCCCCGAGCCGATGCTCCCCGCGACCACCGTCGAGCTGTACGACGGCCTGGTCGCGAGCAGCCTGCCCGGCCAGGGCCGCCTCGCCACGGAACCGGACCCCGCTCGCTACGACGCCGTACACGCCCACTGCGACCTGCTGATCGTCGGCGCCGGACCGGCCGGCCTCGCGGCGACAGCCGCGGCAGTACGCAGCGGCGCCCGCGTCATCCTCGCCGACGACCAGCCGGAGCCCGGCGGCAGCCTGCTCGGCACGGCCGAACACCTTGACTGGGTCTCGGCCACCGCCGCCCTGCTGGACGCGGCCCCCGAGGTGCGCGTCCTGCGCCGCACCACCGTCTTCGGCTACTACGACGACAACCACCTCCTGGCCGTCGAACGCCGTACCAGCCACCTCGGCGCCGGGGCCCCCGAGAACGTCTCCCGCGAACGCGTCTGGCGCATCCGTGCCCGCCGAGTCGTCCTCGCCACCGGCGCCCACGAGCGCTCGCTGGCCTTCGGGGACAACGACCGCCCTGGCGTGATGCTGGCCGCCTCGGCCCGCACCTACGTCAACCGCCACGGAGTCGCCCCCGGCCGCCACGCCGTCGTCTTCACGACGAACGACAGCGCCTACCCCGCCGCCCTCGACCTCGCGGCAGCGGGCGTCGGGATCGCGGCGATCGTCGACACGCGCCCCGCAGCGGGGGAGTGGGCCGACCGTGCCCGGTCCGCCGGGATCGAGGTGCTGGCGGGCCACGCGGTCACCGGCACCGAGGGCAAGGCCCGCCTCACCGCTGTAACGGTCGCCCCGTACGGAGAGCTTGCCGGGCAGCGTGAGTTCGCCGTCGACCTCCTGCTGGTCTCCGGCGGCTGGAATCCCGTGGCGCACCTGTTCAGCCAGGCCGGCGGCAAGCTCCGCCATGACGAGGCGCTCGGCACGTTCGTCCCGGACACCTGCCGTCAGGCGCTGGAAGTCGCGGGCAGCGCGGCCGGCACCTTCGACCTCGCCGCAGTGCTGGCCCAGGGCGCGGCGGCAGGAGTCCGTGCCGTCGAAGCCGAGGGCTACACCGCCGAGGCCCCCGCACTGCCCGCAGTCCCGGCCCGGCCACAGTCGCCGCCCATGCAGGTCTTCGCCGTCCCCGCACCGGCCGACGCGCCCTGCTTCGTCGACCTCCAACGCGACGTCACCGTCGACGACCTGGCCCGCGCGACCGGGGCCGGCCTGCGCTCGATCGAGCACACCAAGCGCTATACCACGGCCGGCACCGCCAACGACCAGGGCAGGACCTCCGGGGTTCTCGCGAGCGGCATCGTCGCGCAACTCCTCGGCGTGGACATCTCCGCGCTCGGCCTGCCGACGTTCCGCCCGCCCTGCACGCCCGTCTCCTTCGCCACCCTCGCGGGCCGCGATCGCGGCGCGCTGCACGACCCGATCCGCACGACCGCCCTGCACGGCTGGCATGTCGAACACGGTGCCCTCTTCGAGAACGTCGGTCAGTGGAAGCGGCCCTGGTACTACCCGCAGGACGGCGAGGACATGGAGACCGCCGTGCTGCGCGAGTGCCGTGCCGCCCGCGAGGGCGTCGCGTTCATGGACGCCTCCACCCTCGGCAAGATCGACGTGCAGGGCCCGGACGCCGCAGCCTTCCTCGACCTGCTCTACACCAACATGATGAGCACGCTGAAGGTCGGCATGATCCGCTACGGCGTGATGTGCCGCCCGGACGGCATGATCTTCGACGACGGCACCGTCATCCGGCTCGACCGGGAGCGCTTCCTGGTCACCACCACCACCGGCAACGCGGCGGCCGTTCTGGACTGGATGGAGGAGTGGCTGCAGACCGAGTGGCCCGAACTGCGCGTCCACTGCACCTCCGTGACCGAGCAGTGGGCCACCGTCGCTCTGGTCGGCCCCCACTCCCGCCGGCTCCTCGGCTCGCTCGCACCCCAACTTGCCGTGTCCAACGACGACTTCCCGTTCATGGCGTGGCGGGAGACGACCGTGGCGGGCATCGACGCACGTGTGTGCCGGATCAGCTTCTCCGGCGAACTCGCCTACGAGATCAACGTGTCACCCTGGGACGCCCTCACGTTGTGGCAGGCCCTGTACGAGGCCGGTGCCTCGTACGGCGTCACTCCGTACGGGACCGAGACCATGCACGTGCTGCGCGCCGAGAAGGGCTACCCGATCATCGGTCAGGACACCGACGGCACGGTCACCCCGCAGGACCTGGGCATGAGCTGGGCGGTGTCGAAGAAGAAGCCCGACTTCATCGGCAAGCGCTCCTACGCCCGCGCCGACACCGTCCGCGGCGACCGCAAGCACCTCGTCGGACTCCTCCCCGAGGACCCGTCCGCCTTCCTGCCCGAGGGCACCCAGCTGGTCGCCGACAGCGCACTGCCCGCCCCGCCGGTCCCGATGCTGGGCCATGTCACCTCCAGCTACCGCAGCGCGGCGCTCGGTCGGACCTTCGCGCTCGCCCTGGTCAAGGGCGGCCGGGACCGTATCGGCGAACGTCTGTACGCACCCGTTGGCGACCGGCTGCTCCCGGTGACCGTCGCCAGCCCCGTCCTCTACGACCCCGAGGGAGCCCGCCGCGATGGCTGACACCGCCCCGACCGCACGGCAGCGCAGCCCCCTGGCGCATGCCGCCGACCGCCTGGCTGCCGCGACGCGCTCCTCCGGGGGCGCGGTCCGCCTGGCCGAACTCCCCTTCCTGGCCCAGGTGAACGTCCGCCTCGACGCGAAGAGCCCGGCGGCGGACGCCGTCGGACTCGCCCTCGGGCTCCCACTGCCCCTGGAACCCGACACCGTCGTGCGCGCCGGGGACCTGACCGCGGTGTGGCTCGGCCCCGACGAATGGCTGGTGGTCGGTCGGCCCGGCGCCCAGCGGGATCTGGAGAGCCGGATCCGCTCGGCAGCGGGGGCCGATCCCGTCTCCGTCACCGACGTCTCCGCCCAGCGCACCACCGTCCTGGTCGCCGGACCCCGCGCCCGCGACCTGCTGTCCCACGGCTGCCCACTGGACCTCCACCCGCGAGCCTTCGGCCCCGGGCGCTGCGCCCAGACAACGCTGGCGCGCACGCAGGTCGTCCTGGTCGCCCGCGACGAAGCCAGGGCGGGTTTCTGGGTACTGGTGCGCTCCTCCTTCGCCGGCTACTTGACGGACTGGCTGCTGGACGCGGCCGTCGAATACGGGTGAACGGGTCGGGAGGAGGACGTACCGCCGGGCGGAAGAACGTCCGTCATGCACCCTGCCGACCCGCTCGGGCAGTCCGAGGAGTGGCTGCGGTCCGCCGCATGGCACAGGCGCATGCCTTCCGTGCTCCTCTTGGCCGGCCAGCACGCTCCGGTGCTGGTTCGGTGCTGACTTTCGGGCCGCGGAGTACACAAGACCGCACCTCGCAGCTCTCATCGGATGAGTTGTCGTACCACTCGATGGTGGTGCCGATGAGGCTGGCGGCGACGATGCGGGGGAGGTTCGGGGGAGCGGGTGGGGTGCTTGCGGGCGACGACATCGGCACCACTTCCTGGCGTGTGACGGGGACGGTTGCGTGTCGCCATACCGTAGGAACGTACAGGTCAGAGGTGTTTGTGGTGGGACACCATAGTTCTGGGCGTGGGACTGCGTGCGCCCACCACGCCGCCTCGGCGGTGCTCGACTACTGGGGAACCGTGGCCGGCTGGAGCCTGCGGGCCCAGGTGCTGCTCGGCTACCCGGAGTCTGCAGTGATCCGCCGTCCGGCCTTCGATGTCCTGATCGACCCCGGCGATCTGCCGGCCGCCAAGGAGGCCGCGGCGACGTGCAGGAGAGAGGGAGGCTGGTTCGGCGTACTGGCGGTGCGGCAACGCAGCGGGCGGCTCATGGAGATGGGTTTCCGGGCACGTGCGCTGCTGCGCGGTGACCATGTTCGCGAATGGTTCCTCGCCGGGGCACCCGCGGCGGAGGTCCTCGAGTGGCTGAGGGACCGCGCGGTCCTCGACGGATCGTTCCGCCGGTGCCCGATCGGTCTGGCCGCGTGAGCCAGGTGATGGAGAGCGGAAAATCACTGGTGTCCACCGAACAGTACGCCCGCCTGGAGCGGGATCCGACACGAGTGCGGGCCGCGTCTGTCCCGGCCTTCCGACTGGAAATCCCGCCGGCCGGGCCCTGGGGGTGGCCGAGACGGTCGAGGACTCACCGAACGCCATCTGGCCCGACTTCGACTGGCGCTCCTCGACCAGGCCGGCGGCCGCATCGGATCGACGCTGGACGTGGCACAGCGGGGTTGCCCTTCCGGCGCGGACAACAGCGGCGTCAGATCGATGAGGTCTCCCTTTCGTTACAGGTCAGGGCTGAGCCGGACGGCCGGCAGACGGG
This sequence comes from Streptomyces sp. NPDC005728, assembly GCF_040630895.1. Taxonomy (NCBI): domain Bacteria; kingdom Bacillati; phylum Actinomycetota; class Actinomycetes; order Kitasatosporales; family Streptomycetaceae; genus Streptomyces; species Streptomyces sp. NPDC005728. The sequence continues at coordinate 103 of NZ_JBEXYL010000045.1, read as the reverse complement.
CGACGTCGGGTGGTTCGGCCGTTCGGGCCCGGCAGGTAGCCGGAGGTCCGGATGAAGGCGTAGTTGTCGAGGATGTCCAGGATGCCCGCGACGGGGATCAGGA
>NZ_JBEXYL010000044.1:0-75811 GCF_040630895.1 Streptomyces sp. NPDC005728 | reverse complement strand
CTGGGCGGGCGTGTCCAGTCCGGGGCGTATCTCGGCACTGTAGTGGGCCGTCGGCAGGGCGCAGGCGTGAGCCACGCCCCAGCGCCGCGGACACGACGGCGGCCCGCCAGGCCGCACGCCAGGCCGCCGCACGCCGGCCGGGGCGGGCGCCCGAGCAGGTGGTCCAGGTGCAGATCGGCCGGCTCGAGGTGACGGCCGGGCAGTCGCCGTCACGGAACGGGAAGCGGCAGCCCGCGCGGCCCGCCGAGCGGCCGGGGACGGCTCTCAGTCTGGCCGAGTACCTGGCCCGGGGACGCGAGTGAACCGCGCGGCAGTGAGCGCGGCGGGAGAGGCCACACGAGAGGAACCGAGGAACTGACGCCATGAGCAACGCACTCGCCCTCGCCCATGTCAGCCAGGCTCTCGCCCTGCTGATCGAGTCCCACCTGCAGCCGGAGATCGACATGGCCGTCAAGGTGGAGCCGCGCAAGCCGCCCACCGAGCCGCCGACGGATCCCACCATCTCCGTCTTCCTCTATCAGGTCACTCCCAACCCCTCGCAGCGCAACAACGATCTGCCGACGCGCGCGCCCGACGGCAGGCTGGTGCGCCGGGCCGCCGCCGCACTCGACCTGCAGTACCTGATCACCGCGTACGGCGACGAGACCGAACTGGTCGGCCAGCGGCTCATCGGCTCGGTCGTGCGCACCCTGCACGAGACCCCGATCCTGCCCAAGGACGTCATCGAACTCGCCGGTGAGAAGCCCTACTTGGCGGACAGCGACCTCGCCGAGGCGGCCCAGCGGGTGCGCTTCACGCCGACGGTGATGGACATCGACGAGACGTCCAAGCTGTGGGGGATGCTCTACCAGACCCCGTACGCGCTGTCCGTGGTCTACCAGGCCTCCCTCGTCCTCATCGACGGCCTCGGGACACCGGAGCCGGCCAAGCCGGTCGAACGGCCCGAGGTGCGGGTACTGCCGTTCGGGGCGCCGGGGGCGCCGGTCCCCCCGGGAGCCGAGCCTCATTCCGGGGAGCCGTCGACTGAGGGCAACGGCGAGCAAGTCAAGGTTTCGGCCCAAGAGCCCGCCCCCAAGAAGGTGCCCGCCAAGGCCGCCGCCAAGACCGCGGCCAAGGCTCCGGCGCGCACCCGCAGGAGCACGCCCCGCACTGCCAGGTCGACGCAGTCCGCCGCCCGGAAGACGGACGGCCGGAGCGGCGGCGAGAGCACGGAGAACTGAACCGGATGGACGACTCGACGGGGGCAGGTGAACACATGGGCACACACGAGCCGGACGCGGAGCGTGCGACGGACCCGGGCGACGGCGGCACGGCGCTGACCGCCGGGATCCGGCGCGTCCTCGCCCGCGTCGACGCCCACGCGGCACGCGCCACCGGGCAACGGACGGGAGACACCGGCACCGCCGTCGCACCCGTGCCCGAGACCACCGCCCCCCTCGACGCGCTCGTCGCCTGCTTCGGTCTCACCCCCTTCGAACGCGACCTCGTCCTGCTCACCGCCGCCGAAGAACTCGACCCCACGACCGCCGCCCGGTGCGCGGCCGCCGCCGGCGACCCGCAGCGCGCGTACCCCACCTTCTCGCTCGCGCTGGCCGCGCTGGACGGGCCGCACTGGAGCGCGCTCACCCCTGTGGCGCCGCTCAGGCGCTGGCGGATCGTGGAACTGGAGGACGAGACCCGGCTGACCGTCTCCCGGCTCCGGCTCGACGAACGCATCCTGCACTTCCTGCTCGGCTCGCCCTACCTGGACGCCCGGCTGCACGGCAGGCTGCGTCCCACCCCGGCACCGCACGCGCTGCCGCCCTCGTACGACCTGGCCGCGAGCCGGCTCGCCGAGGGTTGGACGGAGGACGGCCGCAGCCCCGACGCGCCGCTGCTGGTCGAGGTGACCGGCGGCGACCTGCGTAGCCGGGCCGAGATCGCCGCCACCGCGGCCGCCCGCTGCGGACTCGGGCTCTACGCCATGAGCGCCGAGGACATGCCGACCGACCCCGTCGAACGCGACCGGCTGGCCCGGCTGTGGCAGCGCGAGGCGATCCTGCTGCCCGCGGCCCTGCTGGTCGAGGCCGGCGACCTGGACCGCGACCAGCGGGCGGCGACCGAGGCGTTCCTGGCCGGGGCCGCCGTACCCGTCGTCGTGTCCAGCGAGGACCCGCTGCGCACCGAGCGTCCGCACGGCCTGCGCGTGGCCGTGCCCCGCCTGGACGACGACGAGCAACTCGCGCTCTGGTCCGACACGTTCGGTGTGGTCGCCGACCTCACCGACGGAGAACTCGGCTCCCTGGTCGCGCAGTTCCAGCTGCCGCCGCACCTCGTACGGTCCGTCGCCGCCTCCGTACGCCGCCGTCTGCCCCACGAGGACGAGGCGGACGCCGCCGAACTCGCCTGGCGGGCCGGTCTTGACGAGGCCCGGATCGGCATGGACGAACTCGGCCGCCGGATCGAACCACGGGCCGGCTGGGACGACCTCGTCCTGCACGAGCGGCAGACGGCCGTGCTGCGGGAGATCGTCGCCCATGTACGGCAGCGGCCGACCGTCCACCAGGAATGGGGCTTCGCCGCCACCCTGCGCCGCGGCCTCGGCGTCACCGCCCTGTTCGCCGGCGGCTCCGGCACGGGCAAGACCCTTGCAGCCGAGGTCATGGCGCGGGAGCTGGGCCTCGACCTGTTCGTCGTGGACCTCTCCCAGGTGGTCAGCAAGTACATCGGCGAGACCGAGAAGAACCTCCGCCGGGTCTTCGACGCCGCCGAACGCGGCGGCGCGCTGCTGCTGTTCGACGAGGCCGACGCCCTCTTCGGCAAGCGCAGCGAGGTCAAGGACAGCCACGACCGGTACGCCAACCTGGAGGTCAGCTACCTGCTCATGCGGATGGAGGCCTACCGGGGCCTCGCCATCCTCACCACCAACATGAAACAGGCCCTCGACACCGCCTTCCTGCGGCGCATCCGCTTCGTCGTCGACTTCCCCTTCCCGGCCGAGCACGAACGCGCCGAGATCTGGCGCCGGGTGCTGCCGCCGCAGGCCCCCGTCAAGGACATCGACCCGGCCCTCCTGGCCAGGCTCACCGTCGCCGGCGGATCGATCCGCAACATCGCCCTGTCCGGGGCGTTCCTCGCCGCCGAGGAGGGCGACCGGCTGCAGATGCGGCACATGCTCGCGGCCGCCCGCACCGAGTACCTCAAGCTGGAGCGCTCGCTGACCCCGACGGAGGTCCGCGGATGGGTGTGAGCGGACGGCCCGCGGCGATCCGCGTGGAGATCGGCGAACTCGTGCTCGACGGCTTCCGGGCCGACCCGGCCCGGGTCTCGGCCGCGTTCGAGCGCGAACTGACCCGGCTGGTACGGCTGCACGGCGTACCCGTCGCCGCGCACGGCGCTCTGACCGTCGACGCGCTCAGCGGCCTCGCGCCCCTGCCCGCCGGGCTGTCCGCGCGCCGGCTCGGCCAGGAGCTGGCCCGTGCGGTGCACGAGGGACTCAGTGGCCACGGGGAGGTGACACCGTGAACTCCCAGGCACAACAGGCGAATTCGGAGCAGAGCCCCGAGCAGCGCCGGCGCAGGCGCAAGGAGCGGGCCGCCAAGTCCCGTGCACCCGAGCCGAAGAACGTCGTCAGCGGCGCCGGACAGCCCCTGGACCCCGGCGTCCGCCGCGAACTCGAGGAGCAGCTCGGCCACGACCTGAGCCGGGTACGCCTGCACACCGGCCGCGACGCCGGGCAGCTCACGCAGCTGCTCGGCGCGGACGCCGTCGCCGTCGGCCAGGACATCCTCTTCGCCGAGGGCGCCTTCAAGCCCGGCACGGACCAGGGCCGCCGCCTCCTCGCCCACGAACTGCTGCACACCGTCCAGAACCCGCACGGCCTGGGCGCGCTGCGGGTCGGGCGGGAGGCGGGCGCGGTGAGCCTGCCGCAGCAGTCGATCGAGAGGGAGGCCGAGAACGCCGCCCAGAGTCTCGTACGGCCGGAGCAGGAGGAGTCCGCCCCGGAGGTGCAGGAGGGGCAGTCGACACCCGGCTGGCTCCGCTACGCCACCTTGGACGCGGACCGCAGGCGCACAGAGGCCATCGATCCGGCGACCCTCGTCGACCGGCTCACCAACTCGGTCGTACGCTCGCTGCGCGGCGACCCGGAGGACCTGTCCAAGCGCACCCGTAAGCAACTGGCCGGGCTGCCGGAGGAGTTGCTGGACCAGGTCCTCGACCGGCTGGATCACCGGCTGCTCGGCTCCGAGCAGGACCGGGTGCTGGATCTCGTCGACGAGATCGACGCGTACGACGACTTCGCCGACGACCGAGTGGAGCGCGACGCGCACGATGCTCCCGAGATCGAGCCCGACGCGGCCGAGGAGGTGCGGTCCGAGCGGGAGAGCGCACAGCGCAGCGAGGCGGAGGAGCGGGCCCGGCAGGACAAGCCGGCGAGCGCTCCCGGTCCGGAGAAGGAGCGGGCGGACCACGAGGGCGCTCCCGGAAGCACCCCGGCCAACGGCGGCACCCGGCAGGAGCAGCGGCAGCAGTCGGGCGCGGAGCCGCGCGGCGGCGGAGCCCGGTCGTCCTCCGGAGCCGGGCAGCGGGAGGCGGTGGCCGCCGCACCGGGAGGCGGGGCCAACGCTCGGGGCGGTCAGGGCGCGCAGGCCGAGGAGAAGGCACAGGCTCAGGGGGCCGACCAGGGCCGGAAGAAGGAGGAGGGCGCCAAGGAGACGGGCGACCAGCAGGGCGTCACCGCAGCCGGCGCGGAGGAGTCCGCCGCCCGGAACCGCCCCGGCGCCGCCGAGCAGTTCGTCACGGGCCGGCAGGTGCGCCAGGAGGACAAGCGCGGCTCGGACCAGCCGACCGGTTCACCCGCGGTGGGCCGGGACACCGAGCTGCCCGCTCCGTCGAGCAGGCTGGACGGCGTACGCAACCAGGATCTCGACGGCCCTGAGGAGTCGGGGGACGAGCTTGCGGCCGAGTCCGACAACACCTCGGAAGTGGAAGTCGGAGGGGGCGAGAAGAGCGCCTGGGACACCAAGCTCCAGCCGGAGGACTTCCTGCCGGAGCAGGACCCCGACCTGTCCGGGGTACCGACGGCGGACGCGCGCCAGGACGCCACCCCCGGCAGCGAATCGCTCCCCGACTTCCCCGCACCCCCGGTGACCAAGGCCGACCAGGTGCAGGCCGAGCGCGACGCCGAGGATGCCGAGGACGCGTCGGCCGAAGCGGAGGCGGACTCCGAGGACGACACGGTGGAGGAAGCGGCTGCCGAGCCCTCGACGTCCCGCGAGACGGAGGGCGGACCGGGTGACACCCTGCTCACCGATCTCGGTGCGGACCACACGGTCACGAGTCCACCGGACACCGGCGCCGTCTCCAAGGACCCGAAGCACGGTGACGATCCGAAGGCCGGTCCGGTCACGGCACAGACCACGGTGCAGCAGGCGCCCGGCGCACAGGACGGCGGGAGGTCGGAGGGGAGCGGGGCCGCGAAGGAGAACGCGGCCAAGGAGGAGAAGGGAACTCCGGCCGCGGGGGACAGGGCGGCAGCGGGGCAGGAGAAGAACTCCCCGCAGGCGGTGGGCGGTACGGCCGCAGCCCCCGCGCCGAAGAGCGAGCAGCAGCAGGCCCCCTCGGCCGCTGCCGCCGGAACCGAGCCCACGGACGACTCCAGGGCGCCCTCGGCGGCCCGCGACTCCCACATCACCGGCGGATCCGGCGCGGACCGCCCCGGCGGCTCCACCAGCGGCTCGCAGAGCGGGGCGGCGCCCGAGGCCGACCGCTCTCCGAGCGACCGGAGCGCGGCCCCGAAGCCCGCTCCGGCACGGGCGACCGCTCCCGCACCCGAGCCGCCCACCTCCGCGCCGATGGCAGCCGATGCCGAGCCGGCACCGAAGGCGGAACGGGCACCCGGCACCGCGGCCCCGAAGGCGTCACAGGCACCCGCATCCGGTGCCACGGGTGGTGGCGTCGCCAGCAAACCGGCCGGGAAGGGCAAGGGGAGGAAGGACTCGGGGCCGGCCCCGAACCTCTCCCAGGTCTCGCCCGAGGCGGGCCTGAGCACGGCCGCCGGGCTGAAGCCCCACAAAGCACTCGAGGCGATGGGCGGGGTGGGCGGCTCGGTCGACCGCACCGTCGGCGACGAGCACAAACAGCTTGCTGCCGCGCCGCCCTCGATGCAGCGTCCCGCAGGCGCGCCGCAGACCCTGGAGGGCAAGCCGAAGACCGATGCGCCCGCTCAGTACTCACAGGACCCGGCACAGAAGTCGGAGGCGCCCGAGCAGGAGAACGCCGAGGTCGCGGGGGCGAAGCAGCCCGAAGGGCAGATCGAGGCCGAGAAGGCGGAGGAGCCGAGCGGCTGGCAGACCTTCAAGATGGCGCTCGGCTTCGGCATCGGCTGGCTCGCCGAGAAGCTCGGCTTCAAGGTCGACAAGCAGGAGCTGGCGGCCAAGTTCGCCGGGCTGCCCACGAAGGACGAAGCCCTCAAGCAGGCCCAGGCGGGCAACGCGCCCGGCGTGCAGATGCAGGGTGCCGCCGACCAGACGGCCGGCGAACAGGGCTCCGCCGTCGACGCGAAGGGCCAGGAGACGGTCGACACGGCACGGGACGACTCCGGCCGTTCGATGGGCGAGGACCAGGTCTACCCCGACGCTCCCCAGGAGCAGTTGAAGGGCAAGGTGCCGGGCGCGGACGGCGCCAAGGCCGCCGCGCCCGGCAAGGCGTCCACGGGCGCCGTGCCCCCGGACGCGGCGTCCGCGGTGGCGGAGCACGACCGCGGGCCCGAGTTCCAGGCGGCGTTCAGCCAGGGCCAGAAGGGCATGTCCGACGGCCGTCAGACCAAGGACAAGGACTTCCGCGACTCGCAGCAGAAGCACCGGCAGCAGGTCGACGGCGAGGTCGACAAGAACACCCGGGATCAGGCAGGCGAGCGGACCAAGGCCCTCGACGAGGTCACGGCACAGCGGGCCGACTGGCGCAAGGAACAGGACCAGGAGCTCCAGAAGCTCGGCACCGAGAAGACGGAGCGGTCGGAGAAGCTCCGCAAGGACGTCGAGGACCGCGAGAAGAAGACCGACGACGACGTCTCGAAGCAGAAGACCGACAGCGACAAGCAGATCAAGGACAAGGGCGACCAGGCCGAGACGGACGCCAAGGCCAAGACGGACGGCGCGGCCAAGGACTCGGGCAACTGGCTCACGAAGGCCTTCGACTGGATCAAAGAGAAGGTCATCGAGATCAAGAACGCGATCGTCCGGATCATCCGGGACGCGCGTGACGCGGTCGTCGGCTTCATCAAGAACTTCAAGGAGACCGTCGAGCGCTGGATCAACGAGGCCCGCAAGTTCATCGTCGACACCGTCAAGAACCTGATCAACGACCTGATCGAGTTCGCCAAGGCCATGGTCCGCGCGGTCATCGAACTGGCCGCACGCATCCGGAAGTTCATCACCAACCTGATCGCGGCGGCGATCGCGTTCGTCACCAGACTCGCGGCACGGCTGAAGCAGATCGTCACGGACCTGCTCAACGCCCTCGCCAAGATGCTCAGCGACATCCTGAACATCCTCAAGAAGATGCTCACGGACGTCATCAGGTCCGTGATCGACGCGATCAAGACCATCCTCGACTACGCCTCCAAACTCCTGGGTGCGTTCGGCGAGTTCATGATGATCGCGATCGACTTCCTGGACGACCCCGGCGGCTGGCTGAGCGGCGCGAAGAACTCGGCGGTGGACGGCGCGAAGAACCACCTGTTCCGCGAGGTCCAGGCCGCCGTCAAACAGTGGTTCCAGTCGAAGATCGAGGAGATCATCGGCGTACCGAAGGCCATCATCGACAAGCTGATCAAGGGGGGCTTCACGCTCGAGCGGATCGTGAAGGAGACCTGGGACGCCGTGGTGCCCCAGCTCCCGTTCATCATCGGTGAGATCGTGATCACCAAGGTCATCGCGAAGCTGATCCCCGGCGCGGGCTGGGTGACGGCCGTCATCGACGCGATCCGCACGGCGATCGGCGCCCTCGGCGAGATCCTGCGCGCCATGGGCGCGGTCCTTGCCTGGCTGCGGGCGGTCCGCCAGGGAGGCGCGGGCATCCTGTTCGCCAAGGCGGTCGCGGCAGGCATCGTCGCCCTCCTGGAACTGGCCTACCAGGCACTGCTGGACGGCATCGGCAAGTACGTCGCGAAGGTGGGCCGCCGCCTGAAGGGCGTGGCGGCGAAGCTCGGCGGGTTCGGCAAGGAAGGCCCGGGCAGGGGCAGGCCGGCGGCCGGGGCCGCCGACGCGGACGCCCCGCGCGGCAACCGTCCCACGGAGAAGGCCCCGGCCGAGCGTCCCACGACGCGTCCCAAGGACACGGGTGCGGGCCCGGGCAGGCCGAAGGACGCCAGGCCCGCGAGCGAGAACACGGGCGCGCCGGCTCGGCCGAAGGCGAACGAACCCGGCACCACGCGGCCGGTCGGCAAGCCGGACACCCGGCCCACACCCTCCCCCCGTCCCAAGCCGGAGCCGGCGCCCCGGCCCAAGCCGAAGCCCGAGCCGGACACGAAGCCGAAGCACGCCGACGACAAGGCGCCGGACAAACCGAAGGACGCCACGCCGGACAAGCCGAAGGACGGCAAGGAGACACCGGCCACGACCAAGCCCAGGGACCCGGAGGGCGCTACCCCGGGGAGTCCCAAGGGGGACGAGCCGGGCAGGCCCAGGGAGGAGGCCCCCGGCAAGCCCGAGGGCGACGGACGGGAGACCCCGCCGAAGCGGACGGACGACAAGGACGCCCCGGGGAAGCCCAGGCCCAAGGACGGCAAGGACGCCTCCGGGAAGCCCAAGGAGAAGCCCGACAAGGACGGTCCGGACAAGCCGAAGCGGAAACCGGACGAAGACGGTCCGGGCCGGCCCAAGTCCAAGCCGGGCGACAAGGGCCCCCGCAAGCCCCGGCCCCGACACGAGAAGAGCGGCCCGGGCCGGCCCAAGCCGAGGCGGGAGAAGGACAGGCGCAAGAAGGACGAGAACTCGAAGAAGTCCAAGGAGGAGCGGCTCGCCAAGATCGTGGCACGCCTGCGGCCCAAGCTGTACGGCGTGATGCGGCACGGTGTTCGCCGTTCGCTGTTCCTTCCCCTTCTCAGGGCGATGAGGCTGCGCTACCGGCTCACCGACCTGGCCCCCGTCGGAGGAGACCCGTTCACCGTCGTGGCCACCCTGAACCCGTCGATGCCGGTACTGGACGGCGACTACTCTCAGCCGAGGTCCGAGCCCGACGCCTACAGCGTCCCGCCGGGGGCGCCGGCTGCGCAGGACGACCTGCCGAAGCCGAAGCTGCCCGCGTTCCACAACGGCAGGGCCGGCGCCATCAGTGCGGAGTTCCTCAGCCAGCCGAAGGTCCCCTGGGGCACCGAGGCCGGCGCCGCCCCTCGCGGCAAGCCGGACGGATGGAACTACGTCACCGACCCCTCACGGCGGCTCCAGGCCGGCGGAGCCTGGGTCAGGGCGCACCTCCTCCCGTCCAGGCTCGGAGGCCTGGCCACCGGCAACAACCTCGTTCCGGCCCGGCGCGGCGTGAACAAGGGTCTCGAACTCGGTGTGGAGATGCCCGCCTGGAACGTCTTCGAGAAGCCGAAGCCGATCTGGTACGAGTCCCGAGTCAAGTTCGGATTCGACGCCCCGGTGGACGAATTCCCCAGCTACATCCGATCGACGTTCGGCCAGTACCGGAAGATCAGGGGCACCGGAGCGCAGCGCGGCGACTGGCAGCGCACGGGCGCCGAGAAAACAGTCGGACTGAATCTCAAGCCACCTCAGTCCGATGAAAGGAAGAAGCTGTACATCAACAGCTACGGTGCTACCACGATCGGCAAATGGCTCAAGGTCAAGGGAAGCCTCGCGGACCACATCGTGAAGCAACGCGCCCTGGAACCCGGAGGGGTCTACGCGGGATTCGGCCGTTTCAAAAAGGCGCTGCGAGACCGGAAGGCCGCAATGGGGCACGGAGCCATGCCCAATCTGGAAATCGCGATAGCCAATCTTGAGACGCTGATCACCAAGCGCAAGGTCGACTGGGACCCATTGCACGAGGAACTTTGAGGGATGAATCGGATGTTTCCGTATGAGCGCCGTCTGGAGCAGGTCTTCCGCGAGGTACGCGAGTCACCGCTCCTGGACGTTCTCGACCAGCACCGGGGTCCGGGGGGTCAGGGGGCGGATCCGACCGGCCTGTTCGAGATGCTCGCCGAGGACGGCTATCCACTCGAGCCGAGGTTGCAGGAGTGCTTCTTTCCCTACCGGAACATGGCGCTGCACTGGCGGGCCGCCGATTCCGGCACGATGCTCGTCGGTGAATTCGACGTCGTGAGCATCGACATCACTCCGGAGACAAGGCTGGACGTCGACGACCTCGCCCGGCAGGAGAGCGACCGGGCGCTCCTTTCGGAACTCCGGATCCTGGACGACATCTCCCGTGGCGGCGAAGGACGCCTGGCCACCATGCGATTCCACTCGGGCGTCACGAACCCGGAGATCTGGTTCCTCGACAGGTACCACGACTATGTGCGGCTCGACCTCGACTACCGCGACTACCTCGACAACCTGTTCATCACCAAGGGTGTGACCGGCTGGCAGTACCTCTTCGCCGACGTGCGGTTGGGTGATCGGGAGTACGCGTACGTCCTGGAAAACCTCAGGAACATGCTGCGGATCTTCCCGGACGAGTTCCCCGAGTACGACTACGCGCCTTTGACGGCCCGCCTGGAGGCCCGCCTGTGACCCGCTACGCAGACATCCCCAAACCCATCCGCTCCGGAATGGTCGTCGTCAGCCCCGACACCGGCACTCCCCAGCGCATCATCGTCCTCCAGTTCAACCCGGACACCCTGGAGCGCAGCATCGCCCCGCAGTCCGCCGGCGACGGTGGCGACGCGGGCGGGGGCGGATCCGGCGGCGGGGACCGCAACGAGGCTCTCCGCCTCAAGGGCCCCGCCCAGGAGACCTGGAAGTTCACCGCCGAGATCGACGCGACCGACCAGCTGGAGATCGCCGCGCCCGACGGGATCCACCCGCAGCTCGCCACCCTGGAGATGCTGGTGCAGCCGACCACCGCGCAGCTGCGGGCCGCGAGCAAGCTGGCGCAGAACGGGAGCATCGAGATCAGCCCGATCGAGATGCCGTTGACACTGTTCACGTGGGGCAGCAAGCGGGTCATGCCCGTCCGGCTCACCGAACTCTCCGTCAACGAGTCCGCCTTCGACGTCAACCTGAATCCGATCCGGGCCTCGCTGAGTATCGGGATGAAGATCCTGACGGTGAGTGACCTGCCCGCCGGGCACCGCGGTGCCGACCTGTACATGGCGCACCTGGCACAGAAGGAGCGGCTCGCGGCCGCAGCGCGCGGCGGCAGCCTGGGCGCCCTCGGCCTGGGCGGCGTCGGACTCGTGACCGGAAGGGGATGAACAAGAACGCCATGACCGACATCGAGCCTTACGAGAGCGCACTGGACTCCATACCCGGAGCGCACCCCTACCCCCGCACCAGCCGCTACCACGACGCCGAGATCGGTGTGCACCGGCGGGCCGACGGCACCGAAGTCCGGTACACCAAGCGGCGGTTGCTGCCTCCGCTCGACGAGGAGACCGAGCCGCACACCGTCGGCGCCGGGGAGCGGCCCGATCTGCTCGGGCAGCGCTTCCTCGGCGACCCCGGACAGTGGTGGCGCATCGCCGACGCCAATCCGGTGCTCGATCCGCGGGAGTTGACGGACGAGGCGGGGCGCGTCATCGGCATCCCGCTCGTCGGCGGGTTCCCGCGCGGAGAGCGGCGTGTCTGAACAGCCCGTGGGGCAGGGCCCCGTCCACATCCAGCTCCTCATGGGGCCCACCCTGGCCCGCCCGGTCCCGGTAGAGGTCGCCGAGGCGCTGCTGTCCGCCCAGATCACCGCCACCGCGGGCGAGCGCAGCGGCTTCCAGTTCGCCTTCGACCTCACCAAGAACGGACTGATCAACCAGCGGCTGCTGCCGGAGGGGTTTTTCGATCCGAAGACGCGCGTCATCCTCACCGTCAGCGTCCGCGGCACACCCGAGGTGCTCTTCGACGGCCTGATCGTCCGGCAGGAGGTCGGCGCCAGCAACCTTCCGGGCCACTCCACCCTCACCGTCACGGGCGAGGATCTGACCCTGCTCATGGACCTGGAGGAGCGCACCGCCCGCTACCCCAACCTGCCCCCGTCCGAGCGCGTCCTCACCATCCTGCGCCGCTACTCGGACTACGGCATCCGGCCGGACGTCTACACGGAGAAGGTGTCCCAGCCTCCGCACCAGGACCTGCGTGTGCACTACCAGACCGGCACCGATCTGCAGTACGTCACCGAGCTGGCCCGTGCCAACGGCTACACCTTCTATCTGGAGCCGGGCCCCGACCCCGGCCGGTCGTCCGCCCGTTGGGGACCGGAGGTCCGGCTCGGCCTGCGCCAGCACGCCCTCAACGTCAACATGGACGCCAACACCACCGTGGACCAGCTGACGTTCGCGTACGACGGCACGGCGCGGGAGGAGCCGCAGGCCCGCTGGCAGGATCCGGGGACGCGCCAGGCCACCCTCCTGCCCCAGCCGCCGATCAGCCCCCTGCGCCCGCCGCTCGGCAGGCGGCCCACCCCGGCGCTCAAGCGCAGGACGCTCGCCGGCACCGCCAAGCAGCAGCGTGAGCAGGCCGAGGCCGAACTCCTCGCCCGTGCCGCGGTCTCCGCGGACGTCGTCTCGGGCTCCGGTTCGCTCGACGTCAACCGGCACGGCTACCTCCTCCAGCCGCGCCGGCTCGTCGGTGTCCGCGGCGCCGGACGGGCGTACGACGGCGACTACTTCGTCAAGTCCGTCACCCACAACCTGCGCCCGGGCTCGTTCCAGCAGAACTTCACCCTCTCCCGGGAGGGCCTGGAAGCGCGCAGCGATCGCGTCCGGCCGTAAGAGCACCGACCCACCAACAGGAGCACCCCAACCATGGCGGCACCCAGCAATCGCTACCTCGGCAAGTTCCGCGGCCGGGTGGTGGACAACAACGACCCGCTGCACCTCGGCCGGATCACGGCCGAGGTCCCGGACGTCCTCGGAGACGAGCCGTCCACCTGGGCGCTGCCCTGTCTGCCGTTCACCGGGCCGGAGTCGGGACAGTTCGTGGTGCCGCCGCCCGGCGCGGGCGTGTGGGTGGAGTTCGAGCAGGGGGACCCCAGCTTCCCGGTGTGGACCGGGTGCTGGTACGGCGACGCCGGCGAACTGCCGCCCGACGCGCGCCGCGAACTCCGGGCGAACGCGGTGAGCAAGCCGGTCGTCGTGCAGACCCCGCAGGCTCACAAGATCGTCATGAACGACACCGCCGGTGCCGAGCAGGGAATCCTCCTCCAGGCCCAGGGCGGTGCCTACATCCGCATCACCAAGGAAGCCGTGGTCATCGCCACCGGCGCCGGCGCCGAGATCGTCCTGCGCGGTCGTGAAGTGACCATCAACGAGGGCCAGTTGACCGTCCTCTCCAAGCGATAGACAACGGGGGAAGAAGTTGTCCGGAAGTCTGTTGGACGCGAGCGCCGTCATCGGCTGCCCGCACGGCGGCCGCGTCGCGCCGGCCACCACACCCTCCGGCGGCCTGCGGATCGCCGGTGCCGCCGTCGCCACGGCCGCCCACACGTACGTCGTCACCGGCTGCCCGCACACGCTCGACGGGGTGCCCTCGCCGTGTGTCTCGGTCCGCTGGACCGCCGGCGCCACCGGCGTCACCGTCGACGGCGCGCCCGTGCTGCTCGACACCTGTGCCGCCCAGTGCTTCAGCGCGGCCCTCGTCCCGCAGGGACCGCCCGTCGTCCAGGCCGCGCAGCGAAAGGTCACCGTCCGATGAGGCCGACGAGTCAACGCACCCGCACCGACATCGCGTTCCCCTTCCATGCCGACCGCCGGGGACGCACCGCGCACGTCCGCCCCGCCGAGCACGTCCACGACCTGATCGAGCAGCTGCTGTTCACCAGCCCCGGCGAGCGCGTGATGCGGCCCGACTTCGGCTGCGGGCTGCTCGACCTGGTCTTCGCGCCGAGCAGCCCCGAACTGGTCAGCACCCTCGAACTCTCCGTCCAGGCGGCGCTGCAGCGCTGGCTCGGCGACCTGGTCGAGGTCGTGTCCCTCGACATCGAGAGCGGCGACGACGTCGTACGCGTCCAGCTGTCGTACGTCGTACGCGCCACCGGGGCGGTCCGTGAGGACGTCTTCGAAGGGAGGGCGGGATGAGCGCGGGAACCACCCGGCGGGCCAAGGTACGGGCCGCCCAGCTCAACGGAGTCGACGCCGTCGAGGTCAGCGACGACGGACTGCTGCTCACTCTCACCTTCCTCGGCAAGGCCCCGCACGGCCTCGGCCCCGAGAACGTCCGCATCGAGGGCGGCCGCCGCATCACCGGCATCGCCGCCGTCGACGTGAGCGTCGAACGAGAGGAGGACCCGGAGCTGGACGACCGGCTCTACGTCACCCTCGATCGGGAGGGCGACACCTCCCGTTACCGGCTCTCGCTGGTGGAGGTCGACCCGTACGGCCGTCCCGGCACCGAGCCGTTCCGTGGCTTCGACCAGCGCTACCACAGCGCCTCCTTCGGCTTCCGGCCCGACTGCCCCACCCCCTTCGACTGCGCGGACGAGGACGGACAGCCCCTGGCGTTCCCGGCCGTACCGGTCATCGACTACACGGCCCGCGACTACGACACCATCCGCAAGCTCCTGCTCGACCGGCTCGCGCTGACCACCCCCGACTGGGCCGAGCGCAACCCCGCCGACCTGGGCACGACCCTCGTGGAACTGCTCGCGTACACCGGCGACCAGATCAGCTACCAGCAGGACGCGGTCGCCACCGAGGCCTACCTGGACACCGCGCGCCGCCGGGTCTCGGTACGCCGGCACGTCCGGCTCATCGACTACGCGATGCACGACGGCTGCAACGCCCGCGCGTACGTGACCGTCGAGACCGCCGCCGACCAGACCCTGGCCCCGGGCACGTTCCGCTTCGCCTCGGTCGACGTCCGCACCCTCGACCCGCACGACCGCCCCGAGCCCGGCACCGTCATCGACGAGAACGACCTCGGCGACCTGGACGAGCGCGGCTCGGTGGAGGTCTTCGAACCGGTCGTCGCCGCCGACCCCCTGCGGCTGCGCGTCGCGCACAATGCGATCCGGGTGTGGACCTGGGGCGGCGAGGTGTGCGTCCTGCCCGAGGGCGCCACTGCGGCCACCCTGCGCGACACGTGGGCGGACCCGGAGACCTGCAGGGAACGCCGGCTGGACCTGCAGCCGGGCGACGTCCTCGTCCTGGAGGAGGTCAGGGGCCCGCGCACCGGCACCCCGGGCGACGCCGACCCCGGCCACCGCCAGGCCGTACGCCTGACCTCCGTCACCCCCGGCCTGGACCGCATCGAGGACCAGCCCGTCCTGGAGGTCACCTGGGCCGCCGAGGACGCCCTGCGGTTCCCGTTCTGCCTGACCACGCGGGGCGGGCGCGACTGCCTGCCCGTCGAGGACGTCACCCTCGCCCGCGGCAACGCCGTCCTCGTCGACCACGGCCGCTCCGGCCTCCACGAGACCGTCACAGTGCCGCCGGTACCGGCCGTCGTGGCGCCCTGTGACCCTCCCGACTTCGGCTGCCACGACCGTACGGAAGGCAACGCGCCCGCACGGCTCATCACCTCCCTCACGGACCGGGCGGAGAGCGGCCGGGCCCTGACCCCCGACGACATCCGCGAGCTGTTCGAGGTCGTCGGGGAGCGGGCCACCGTACGCGCCGGACTCGGTCTGGAGCGGGCCGGACAGCGGCACGTGGGGGTACCCCCGGCCGGAGGCTGGGGGAGAGTCGTGCCCGGCACGGCGTACGCACAGGCCGCCGCCCTGCGGACCCTGCTCGCGCAGTCCCTCTACCCGGGCGTCCGGCCCCGCTTCCGTCCCGTCCTCGGCCGGGCACCGGTCACCCGGGCCGTGCCGTTCCCCGACCCGGGCACGGTCGCCGCCGGACAGGCCGGACGGATCGCCGCCATCCCGGACCGGGTCCGGCAGCGGCTAGTGGAGCTGTGGCGCAGCGCCCGCGACCGCGACGGGCTCGGCGAGGACGAGATCACCGAACTCGCCCTGATCTACGGCCTGCAGCTGCTGGAACGACTGGAACTGCGCCGCCACCCGGTCCGCGCCCTGCGTGAACTCCTGCACCGCAGCGACAAGTTGCTCGACGCCAAACTGCGGCGCATCGCGATCCTCACCGCGCGGGCCCGCGCCGGCACGGTCCTCGGCGGGGACATCGCCTGGGAGATCGCGCACAGTTGGGGCCCGGTGTACGCGGCCGGACTCCACCCCGAGGAGCCGGTGCTGCGCGGACCGGCGACCGCCGCCCTCGCCCAGGACGCGCGCCGCGCCCTGCCCGCGGTACGCCTCCACGACCGTGGCGAGACCTGGGAGCCGCGCCGCGACCTGCTCGACAGCGCCGCCCGCGACCGGCACTTCGTCGGCGAGCCCGAGGACGACGGGCGGCTCGCCCTGCGCTTCGGCGACGGACGGCACGGCGCCGAGCCCACGCCGGGAGCACGCCTGGCGGTGCGCTACCGGCTGGGCGGTGGGGCCGCGGGCAACGTCGGCGCCGAGGCCATCAACCACCTCGTCGTCGAGGCAGGGAGCGCCGCACCGGCCGCCACGGTCCGCAACCCGCTGCCCGCCACCGGCGGAACCGAGCCCGAACCCCTGGAACAGGTACGCCAGTTGGCCCCGCTCGACCTGCGGCGCACCCGGCTGCGCGCGGTCACCGCCGAGGACTACGCGGCCCTCGCCTCCGCCCTGCCGGGAGTGCAGCGGGCCGCGGCCGCGATCCGCTGGACCGGCAGCGTCCAGGAGGCCCACGTCGCGATCGACGCGTACGGCAGCGGCAGCCCGTCCCAGGAACTGCTCGCCTCGGCGGCCGAGGCCCTGGAGGCCTACCGGCGTATCGGGCACGACCTCGTGGTCGGCCCCGCCCGACCGGTGCCGCTCGACATCGCGCTGACGGTGTGCGCCCGGCCCGGCCACCAGCACGGGCAGATCCAGGCCGACCTGTACCGCGTGCTCGGCAACGGCCGGCTGTCCGGCGGAGGGCTCGGCTTCTTCCACCCCGACGCACTGACCTTCGGCGAGCCCGTCCGGCTCAGCCGTCTGGTCGCCGCCGCCGCGGCCGTTCCCGGGGTGGAGAGCGTCGAGGTCACCCGGCTGCGGCGGCTGTTCGAACAGGACCGAGGAGAGAGGGAGGACGGCGTGCTGCGGCTCGGCCCGCTGGAGATCGCCACCTGCGACAACGACCCGGACAGGCCCGAACAGGGCCGGCTGGCGATATCCCTGGGAGGCTTTCGATGAGCCAGGCCTGCTCCTGCGGCGGCGCGTGCGGCGGCCATGACGAGCGCCTCGCCCCCGCCCCGCTGCACAACCCGCCCGGGCGCACCGCCCTCGACTACCGCGTCGGCGAGTACGGCTCCTTCCTCGCCGCCCTCCTCGACCGGCTCGCCTCGCCCGCCTACCCGGCCCTCGCAGGGCTGACCGTCCGCACCCCCGACGACCCCGCCGTCGGGCTGCTCGACGCCACCGCCGTCCTCGGCGACCTGCTCACCTTCCACTCCGAGCGGATCGCCGACGAGGCCTACATCCGCACCGCGAACGAGCACCGCTCGCTCGTGCTGCTCGGCCGGCTCGTCGGACACCGGCCGCGCCCCGGCGTCGCGGCCGGCACGCACCTGGTGTACACCCTGGAACGCGACGCGCGCGCCGAGGCCCTGCCGGTACTCGTCCCGCGCGGGGCACGCAGCCACAGCGTGCCCGCCTCCGCCGAAGAGCAGTCGCTGACCTTCGAGACCGCGCGCGACCTCACCGCACGCTGGGACTGGAACGAGCTGAAGGTACGGCGCCGCCGCCCCTCCCTCGTCACGCCCGAGGACCTCGACCGCCGCCCCGAACTGTTCGTGGAGGGCACGGCGAACTCCCTCCGGACCGGCGACCAGCTCCTCTTCGTCTTCGGTGAACGGGCGGGCGGCGAACGTAAGTTGCTGCCCGTCGCGGGCGTCCGGATCGACCGCGAGGACGAGATCACCGCGATCTCGCTGCCCAAGTCGGCCCCGCCCACGCTGAAGGAGCTGGTGGACGAGGTACGGCGGTGGACCGCGGAGCCGGCCGCCCCAGGCGAACCCGGCGACGAGCCCCCCACGCCCGAGGTGCCCAACCCGCGCCCGGTCAGCCGGCTGATCGAGGACTTCGACGACCAGGTCCTCGCCCCGCTGCGCGCGGACCTGGACGGCATCAAGACCCCGGAGAGTCTCGCGGCCCGTCTCGGGGAACCCGTCGCCCGTCTGCGCGAGGCCGAGGTGCTGGCCGAGCCGTACGAGGACGTGGCGGCGTGGTTCGAGCAACTGGAGGCGGTGCTCGCGGAACTGGCCGAGCGCGCCCTGGAGTTGGCCCCCGCGCAACCCGCGCAACCCGCGGAGGCTGCCGCGGTCCAGAAGGCCACGCTCCCGGATCCCCGCGAAGCCGCCCTCCAGGCCCTCAGCACCGTCCTCCCCGCCCTGCGCACCGCCGCCCCCGCCCCCCGGCAGGGGACCCGCACCCGCCGTCCGGGCAGCGACACCGCCCGTCTCCTGTCGGCCCTCAACCCCGGCCTCGGCAGCCTCTACCCCGCCTGGCGCACGGCCGCCGCCCCGGGCACCCCGCAACTCCTGCGCGAGCTGCTCGCGCTGCGCGTCACCGCGGCCCCCTTCGGCGCCACCGCCCCGCTCAAGCCCGTCCAGGACGAGCACGGCCGGGTCATCCGCACCGCCGACTGGCCGCTGACGGGCGCGGTGCTGGCGAGCATGCGCGTGGTGTACGACCCGGCGGGCAAGGTTCCGGTCCGGGCCGAGTTCCAGTACGTCGAGGCCGCCAGCTCCGACCAGCGGGCCGAGAACCTGCCCGTCGCCCAGCAGGTCACCTTCACGCTGGGCCCGGGGCAGGTCGACCTGTCGACCCGCGCTCCCCAGGACCGCGAGCTGAGCTGGCTGAGCCGCCGTCCGGCCACCGCCGAGGAACCGGGCGTCACCGCCCGCCTCCACTCCGGCCTGCCCGAACGCAGCCTGTTCGTGTCCCGCCCGGACGACGAGGGCGTGGTGCACATCGGTATCCACAACGGAACGGCCGAGGAGATTCCCCTGCGGCCCGGCGGCAGCAAGCAGTTCAGCCACGGCGAGTACCAGGTGAGCGTCAAGTACACGGTGGGCAGCACCGAGCCCAACGTCGAGATCGTCATCGCCAGCAAGCCGGAGCCGGTCAAGCGCCGCGTCCTGCAGCTGGACAGCGTCCACGACGGGATCACCGTCGGCAGCTGGGTGGCGGTCCGGCGCCCCTCGAAGGGCGCGGGGGTACCCGGCGACGCCAAGCTGGCCTTCGTCACGAGCCAGGTCGTGGCGGCCCGGGCGGCGGCGTACTCCAACTACGGCATCACCGGCCGCGGCACCGAACTCACCCTCGCGGACCCCTGGCTGGACGAGTTCGACGTCCTGCTCTCCCACATCCGCGACACCACCGTGCACGCGGCGGGCGAACCGCTGCGCCCGGCCGACGAGCCGCTCGGCGAGGACGTGCACGGCAATGAGATCGAACTCGCCGAGCTGTACGACGGGTTGCGCCCGGGCCGCACGCTCATCGTGAGCGGCGCACGCACCGACGTCCCGGGCGCGACCGGCGTCACCGCCACCGAGGTGGTCACCGTCGCCGCCGCAGACCCGGCCGTCGACCCGCAGCTCCCCGGCGACCACGTCCACACCCGGCTCGTCCTCACCACGGACCTGGTCCACCGCTACCGCCGGGCGAGCGTCCGCATCCTGGGCAACGTCGTCGAGGCCACCCACGGCGAGAGCCGCGAGGAGGCCATCGGCAGCGGCGACTCGGACCGTGTCAACCAGACCTTCGCCCTCTGGCAGTCGCCGCTGACCTGGCTCGCCGCCGACAACCCCCTCGGGGCCACCCCCGTCCTGGACATCCGCGTCGACGGTGTGCTCTGGCACGAGGTCGACAGCCTCGCCGGGCGCGGTCCGACCGAGCGCGTCTACATCACCGGTACCGCTTCCGACGGCCGGACGACCGTGACCTTCGGAGACGGCGTCCACGGCGCCCGGCTGCCCAGCGGCCACGAGAACGTCAGGGCCCGCTACCGCTTCGGCACCGGCAGGGCCGCCAACGTTCCCGCCGACCGGATCACCCAGCCCCTCACCCGCCCGCTCGGCGTCACCGCGGTCACCAACCCGCGACCGGCGACCGGCGGCGCGGACGCGGACGGGCCCGGACTCACCCGCCGTACGATCCCGCTCGCCGTCTCCGCCCTGGACCGGCTGGTATCCGAGCCCGACTACGAGGACTTCGCCCGCTCCCGCGCCGGAATCGGCAGGGCGGCGGCCCGTGAACTCTTCGACGGACGGCGGCGCGTACTGCACGTGACCGTCGCCGGCACCGACGACGTGCCGCTCGCCGAGGACAACCTCCGGCCCCTGCGCGGGGCACTGACCGAGTACGGCGACCCCGACCTGCCGGTCCGGGTGGACGTGCGCGAACTCGTCCTGCTGCTGATCGCCGCCAGGGTGAAGCTCGCCCCGGACCACGCCTGGGAGACCGTCGAGCCCCGGCTGTGCCAGGCACTGCTGCTCCGACTCGGCTACGAGGGACGGGAGCTGGCCCGTCCGGCCCGCCTCTCCGAGGTCCTCGCCACCGCGCACACCGTGCCCGGCGTCGACTACGTGGACGTCGACGTCTTCACCGGCGTACCCGCCTCCGCCACCCCGGACCGGCTCACCGCCCTGCTCGCAGGACCCGGCGCGCCGAGGCCGACGGTTCCGGCGCACCCGGCGGCCTACGAGGAGCAGACCCACACGGTCCGCGACCGGCACGGCGAGACCCTGTCGTCCGTCTGTGCCCGCCACGGCATCGCGCTCGCCGAACTCCTGCGCCTCAACCCCGACATCACCGACACCCGGCGCCTGGCGAAGGGCCGGACGGTGTTCGTCTTCCGCGGCATCCGCCCGGCCCAGCTCACCATGCTGTCGGCGCGGGCCACGGACACCCTGATTCTGACGGAGGTCAAGTGATGTCCGCGAAGCCGACGGACGCCGAGTCGGAGATGCCGGCCCCGGAGTCGCCCCGGGAGCCCGACGGGCTCGCCGAACTGCTGCCCCGCTGGCACCGGCTGCGCGACGCCGAGGAGGGCGAACCGCTGCGGGCCCTGCTCGCGGTGATCGCCGAACAGCTGGACCGGGTCCGCGACGGCGTCCAGCAGGGCTACGAGGACCTGTTCGTGGAGACGGCCGCGCCCTGGGTGCTGCCCTACCTCGGCGACCTGGTCGGCTACCGCACCCTGCCGGGCTACGAGCGGGTCCTCACCACCGGCCTGCACGGCGGCGGCCGGGACGCGCTCGCCGAGGCCGTCGCCCCACGCCGGGACGTGGCGGCCACCGTCGCCAACCGGCGCCGCAAGGGCACGCTCCACCTCCTGGAGGAGCTGGCCGAGCAGGTGGCCGACTGGCCCGCCCGCGCCGTGGAGCTGTCCCGGCACGTGGCCCACACCCAGCCGGTCAAGCTGTACGGCTCCGGCCGGCGCGGGGACCGTGGACGCCTGCTCGACCTGCGGGACGGCTCGGCGCTCGCCCTCGCGGGCGGCCCCTTCGAGGAGTCGGCCAGGACGGTCGACGTCCGCCGTGCCAACTCGCCCAAAAAGCAGGGAGGTTGGACTCCGGCCGGAGTCGGCCTCTTCGTCTGGCGGCTGAAGCCGTACTCCCTGACCTCGTCCCCGGCCTACTGCATCGACCGCGCCCGCAACCTCTACACCTTCTCCATCCTGGGCAACGACACCCCCCTGGTCACCAGGCCGGTCCCGGAGTCCTCACCCGCGCACCTCGCCGCCGTCGACAACGTCCCGGCGTTCATCACCCGCCGTCTGCTGCACGACCGGCTCGCCGACTACTACGGCCCCGGCAAGAGCCTGGTCATCCGGCGTGACGGCGAGGACCGGCCCGTACCGCCCGCCGACATCGTCGTCGCCGACCTGTCCGACTGGCGCTACCGGCCCAGGCGCGGACAGGTCGCCGTCGACCCTGAGCTGGGCCGGATCGCCTTCGGCTCGCGCTCCGCGCCCCGGCAGGGTGTGTGGGTCGACTACCACCACGCGTTCGGCGCCGACATGGGCGGCGGCGAGTACGAGCGCCCCGACCGTGAGCCCCGCCCCGACGCCGAGTTCTACCGGGTCGGTCCGGGACAGCCGTACCAACGGATCATGGACGCCTACCGGGCCTGGCAGGACGAGGGCAGCCCGGAGCGCACCGGCATCATCGAGATCACCCACAGCGGCGCCTACCAGGAGCAGCTGGACTTCGACCTCGACCCCGGCGACCGCCTCGAACTGCGGGCGGCCGAGGGCACCCGGCCGGTCATCCGGCTGCTGGACTGGTACAGCAACCGCCCCGACGCCCTCAACATCCGTGCGGTGCACGGCGACTGCGCCCCCCACGAACGACCGCGGGTCGTCCTGGACGGACTCCTCGTCGCCGGCCGCGGCATCAACGTCACCGGCCCGATGGGCGCCGTCGTCCTCCGGCACTCCACGCTCGTGCCCGGCTGGTCTCTGGAGCCCGAATGCGCACCGCACTCGCCCGACGAGCCCAGCATCGTCCTGGACCGCACCACCGCCTGCCTCCAGATCGAGCACAGCATCCTCGGCACCATCGAGGTCATCGGCGACGAGGTCTCGGAGGACCCCCTCGACATCCATCTGCGCGACAGCGTCCTGGACGCCACCGGCGACGACCGTGAGGCCCTCTCCGCCCCGGACTGCCGCCACGCCCACGCCGTCCTGCACCTGCACCGCACGACAGTCATCGGCGAAGTGCACACGCACGCGGTGGAGATCGCCGAGAACTCGGTCTTCACCGGCAGGCTCCACGTGGCCCGGCGCGGCATCGGCTGCCTGCGGTACTGCTACGTCCCGCCCGGCTCGCGCACCCCGCGCCGCCACCGCTGCCGGCCCGACCTCGTCGGCCCCGGACAGGAGGGGCGCGTACGGCCGCTGTTCGCCTCGGGGCGCTACGGGACACCCTGGTACGGCCAGTTGGCGGACCGGTGCGCCGAGGAGATCCGGCGCGGCGCCGACGACGGAGCCGAACTCGGCGCCTTCCACGATCTGTACCGGCCGCAGCGGGAGGACGGCCTCCGGGCGCGCCTCGCGGAATACACGCCGGCGGGCGCGGACGCCGGGATCTTCTTCGCGACGTGAGCAGTGCCGCCGTACGACCCGCCCGCAGACTTCCGAACCAGGGGGACCCCCTTCATGCACGCTGATCTCTCGCGCTCCACCTTCCGCCCGGAGCGGCACTACTCCGCGGTCATCGCCCAGCAGGGCCGCGTCCAGCTGGACGCGGACCTCAACGAACAGGCCGCCATCCAGCTCCACCAGGCCCGCACCCTCGCCGCCGACCTGATCGGCCGGCACGGGGGACCCGGCGGACCCGGCCGTGTCACCGGATTCCGCATCCAGTACGTGGGCGGCAAGCACGACATCGACACGCTGTACATCCACGGCGGCCGTTACTACGTCGACGGCATCCTGTGCGACGCCGACCGCCCTGCGCCCGGCACACCCGTGCCCGACGAGGACGGCGAGGAGGAGCAGACTCCCGAGACCGACGCCTACTGGGACTACTGGAACCAGCCCGACGGCTTCCGCGACCCGGAGAAGCCCGGCGACCGGCTTCCCTCGCCCGCCCAGTCGCCCTTCGTCGTCTACCTCAAGGTGTGGGAGCGGGCGGTCTCCGCGGCCGAGGACCCGGCGCTGCGCGAGGTCGCCCTCGGCGCCGCGCTGCCCGACACCGCCGCCCGCGCCAAGGTCGTCTGGCAGGTGCTGCCGCTGACCCTGTCCGCGCTGGACATCGAGGAGACCGAACCGTCCGCGCAGGTCGTGCGGGACGCCTTCGAGGAGTGGGCGAAGGCTCAGGCGGCGCCCTCAGGCCGACTAGCCGCCCGCAGCGAGCGGCCCGAGCACGCCGACGAGGACCCCTGCCTGGTCCGGCCCGACGCCCGCTACCGGGGCCCGGAGAACCAGCTGTACCGGGTGGAGATCCACGCGGGCGGCGAGGCGAAGGACGCCACCTTCAAGTGGTCCCGGGAGAACGGCTCCGTGGTCTTCCCGGTGGACGAACTGGACGGCACCTGGGTGCAGTTGGCGACCCTCGGGCTGGACGGAAAGCTCGATCTGGAGGTCGGCGACCACGTCGAGTTCACCGATACGGCCCACGCCTCCCGCCTCGAGGCCCTGCCCCTGCTGCGGGTCGAGGAACTGGACCTGCCCGGCCGCCGCGTCCGGCTGTCCGCCGAGCCGGACCCTCGCGTCGGACGGCTGCCGCACCTGCACCCGTTCCTGCGCCGTTGGGACCACCGTGAGGGGCCCC
Source organism: Streptomyces sp. NPDC005728 (assembly GCF_040630895.1). Classification (NCBI taxonomy): domain Bacteria; kingdom Bacillati; phylum Actinomycetota; class Actinomycetes; order Kitasatosporales; family Streptomycetaceae; genus Streptomyces; species Streptomyces sp. NPDC005728. The sequence goes on along the minus strand of NZ_JBEXYL010000044.1, from coordinate 51,383 downwards.
GGCGCAAGGGCCGCTCGGCGGCACTGAAGGGCGGTGCCGTGCCCGTCACCGAGGGGGAGTGGCTGCCGCTGGAGGACGGCGTCGAGGTGTACTTCGCCAAGGGCGCCGGCTACCGCACCGGCGACCACTGGCTGATCCCTGCCCGCACGGCCACCGGCAGCGTCGAGTGGCCGGCCGACCCGGCGCGCCGCCCCCTGCTGCGGACCCCGGCCGGCATCGTCCGGCACTTCGCGCCGCTGGCCCTGGTCAGGGGCGAGGGCAGCACCGTCGACCTGCGCCTCGCCTTCGGCCCGCTCGGCGCGGAGATCCCCGCGGCGGACCAGGCGGCCCTGGACGCCGAGGCCCTGGCCGCGCGCGAGGAGCAGGCGGCGGAGGCCGACCCCTCCGGCGGCCGCTCACAGACCACGGCGGCGGCGGAGGCCGCCGCGGAAGGAGACGCGTGATGGCTCAGCCGATGAGCGGGGCGAAACTGCTGGAGGTTCTGCGCGCCGAGGGCCTGACCGTCCACGAGGTGCGCGACTGGCGCCACCACAACCGCAACACCAAGGGCCCCTGGGGCCCGGTGAACGGCGTGATGATCCACCACACCGTCACCTCGGGCACCGAGAACTCCGTGAACATCTGCTACAACGGCTACTCCGGCCTGCCCGGCCCCCTGTGCCACGGCGTGATCGACAAGAAGGGCCACATCCACCTCGTCGGCAACGGCCGCGCCAACCACGCGGGCCTCGGCGACAGCGACGTGCTGCGGGCGGTGGTCGACGAGACGAAGCTGCCGCCCGACAACCAGGCCGACATCGACGGCAACCGGCACTTCTACGGCTTCGAGTGCATCAACCTCGGCGACGGCAAGGACCCCTGGCCCGAGGCGCAGAAGGAGGCCATCGAAAAGGTCTCCGCCGCGATCTGCCGGCACCACGGCTGGTCGGAGCGCTCCGTCATCGGGCACAAGGAGTGGCAGCCGGGCAAGCAGGACCCGCGCGGCTTCACCATGGACGGGATGCGCAAACGCATAGCCGACCGGCTGGCCGGGAAGGGCGGCGGCAAGGACCCGGGGGAGCCGGACCCCAAGCCCGTGCCCAAGCCGAAGTACGCGCCGTTCCCGGGCAGCGGCTTCTTCCACATCGGACAGAAGTCGCCCGTCATCACCGCCATGGGCCGCAGGCTGGTCGCCGAGGGCTGCGGGCACTACGAGGAGGGGCCGAGCCCCGAGTGGACCGAGGCCGACCGCAGGTCCTACGCCGCCTGGCAGCACAAGCTCGGCTTCAAGGGCAAGGACGCGGACGGCATCCCCGGCAAGGCCAGCTGGGACCGGCTGAAGGTGCCGTCGGACGGCTGAACCGGCAGAAGGGCGTCAGCGCCGCTCGGCGCCCTTCTCCTGCTTCTCCTTCTGCAGGTTCTTGATCCGCACCGCTTCCTTGCGGACCTCCGCCTGGGTGGCGCGCTCCTTCTCCAGCCACTCGGGCTGCTCCTGCTTGAGCGCCTCGATCTGCTCGGTGGTCAGCGGTTCGGTGACTCCGCCGCGGGCCAGACCGGCGATGGACACGCCGAGCTTCGCGGCGACCACCGGGCGCGGGTGGGGGCCGTTCTCCCGCAGCTCGCGCAGCCACTGGGGCGGATCGGCCTGCAGCTCGTTCAGCTCGGCGCGCGAGACCACACCCTCCTGGAACTCGGCGGGGGTGGCGGGGAGGTACACACCCAGCTTCTTCGCCGCGGTCGCGGGCTTCATCGTCTGGGTGCTCTGCTGCGAACTCATGGGGTCAAGGGTATCGGCCGTGTGCCGGACGGCCGACCACGGCCGGTAACCTGGCCTGGTGACAGGCTCGCAGGAAACACCGTCGTTCCGGCTCGCGTACGTCCCCGGAGCGACGCCCGCCAAGTGGGTGCGGATCTGGAACGAGCGCCTGCCGGACATCCCGCTCACCCTCGTCCAGGTGCCCAGCACCGAGGCGGCGGACGTGCTGCGGGCGGGCGAGGCCGACGCGGGTCTCGTACGGCTGCCGGTCGACCGTACGTTCTTCAGCGCGATCCCCCTCTACACCGAGACCACGGTGGTCGTCGTCCCCAAGGACCACCTGATCACGGCGGCGGACGAGGTGACCCTGGCCGACCTCGCCGACGAGGTGCTCTTCCACCCGCTCGACGATGTCTTCGACTGGGACAGCCCGCCCGGCGAGCCGGCCTTCGAGCGCCCCGCGACGACACCGGACGCCATCGAGCTGGTGGCGGCGGGCGTCGGCCTCCTCGTCGTGCCGCAGTCCCTGGCCCGCCTGTACCACCGCAGGGACGTCACCTACCGCCCGGTCGTCGACGCGCCCCGGTCCGGTGTCGCCCTGTCCTGGCCGGAGGAGGCCACCACCGAGCTGGTGGAGGACTTCATCGGCATCGTCCGCGGCCGCACGGTCAACAGCACGCGCGGGCGTACGGCGGCGAAGGGCGAGGCCGAGCTGCAGCGCACGCGCCCGGACCAGGGGAGCACCCGGCAGAAGCCCGCCGGCAAGACGGCGGGCGGGAAGGGCACGGGCGGGAAGCCCGCGGGCCGTACCGCGCGGGGCCGTGCCGGCTCGGCGGGCGGCGCCAAGCCGGCCAAGCGGGGGAAGCCCCGCCGGAGGTCCTGACCCTCACGTACCGCGCCGGACCGGCTCCTCCGTGCCACCCTCCTCAGAACCCCGCCGGACGGTCTCCGCAGCCCTCTCCGGCTCGGGACGCACCTGGCGTTCCCGCAGGTCCGCGACCGCCAGCAGCAGCGCGATCATGCTGATTCCCACGGCTGCGAGCAGCCCCAGCTGAATGGCCGTGACGGGACGCCCGTGGTCGGCCTGGTGCGCGAAGTACACCGCGCCGACCACAGCGATCCCGGCCGCCGAGCCGACGCGCTGCCCCGTCTGGAGCACCCCGCCGGCCGCACCGGCACGGCCCACGGGGACCCGGGTGAGGGTGAGCGTCGTGTTGGGGGAGACGGTGAGGCCGGAGCCGAGCCCCCCGACGAGCATCGGCAGCGCCGTGGCCCACCCCACGCCCTGCAAGGGCACCAGTTGCACCGCCACGACCGTCCCGAGCAGCCCCACCACCACCCCGCTGAGACCGATGACGACCAGTTTGCGGCCGTAGCGCACCACCAGCCGGCCACCCAGGGCGGCGCCGGCCGCCGAGCCGGCCGCGAAGGGCAGCACCGTGACACCGGCCGCCAGCGCGCTGTATCCGACCGTGTTCTGCAGGAACAGCGCGTAGACGAAGAAGACCGTGGTGAAGCCCGCGAAGTAGGTCAGGCTGATCAGGGCGCCGAGCGTGAAGGACCGCAGGGAGAACAGGTCCAGGTCGACCAGGGGCGCCCGCCCGCGCCGTCCCTGGCGCCGCTCCCACGCCCAGAACAAGGCCAGCAGCAGTGCGCCCACCGGCAGCAGCGCCCACTTCTGCTGGCCGGTCCACTGCTCCTTCTGCACCAGAGGCAGCATGAGCGCGAGCACGCCGGACCCGAGGAGCAGCACCCCGAACAGGTCGAACTCCTCGCGCTTTCCGGGCGACGCGGGGAACCGGGGCAGCAGCCGCAGTCCCGCGGCGAGAGCGGCCACCCCGATGGGCAGGTTGACGAAGAACACCCAGCGCCAGCCGTGGTCGAGGCCGGCGGCGTTGATCAGCAGACCGCCGGCCAGCGGGCCGGTGGCCGTGGAGACCCCGATGACCGTGCCGAGCAGTCCGAAGGCCTTTGCCCGCTCGGCACCCTGGAACATCTGCTGGATCAGTCCCGAGGTCTGCGGTGCGACCATGCCCGCCGCCATGCCCTGGATCAGCCGGAAGACCACCAGCCAGGAGGCGCTCGGCGCCAGCCCGCAGGCCGCCGAGGCCACCGTGAACAGGGCGAGCCCGAACAGGAAGGCCTGGCGCCGCCCGCGCATGTCGCCCAGCCGGCCCGCCGGGACGAGCGCCAGCCCGAACGTCAGGGCGTACCCGGAGACCACCCAGGACTGGGCGGCCTCGGAGGCGCCCAGCCCGTGTTCCATCGAGGGCAGTGCCACGTTCACGATCGAGGTGTCGAGCAGCGAGATGAAGCCCGCTGTCAGACAGACCCCGAGCGCCTTCCACCGCCGGTCGTCGGGGGTGGGCCGGGCCTGGACTGTGGTCATGGGGTCACGCTAAGCAGCCGCCCCGTCCAACGCACGGAAGGAGCACTTCCGCGCGCGTCGTAGCCGTCAGGCCTGGTAGGACGCCTTCTCCGCCGTACGCACCACCGTCGCGCCCTCCGCCTGCCCGAGCAGCCCCTGCGCCACCCACGCCGCCACGACGTCCCGCACGCGCGCGACCAGCGCGCCCTTGCGCCGGAAGGGCGCCCCCGCCCAGATCTCGTCGAGGAGCGTGGTCGCGTCGGACCGGGCGGGGTTCGCGACGCCGGAGTCGAGGCCGCCGAAGACCACCCGGGGTTCGGACCGGCGGATGTAGGCATGGGTCGGGTTCTCGGTCCCCTCGAAGAACGGGGCGAACTCGATGCCGTCCAGGGTGTAGTGCAGCGGGGCACCGGCGACCGGGGTCAGCGAGGGCAGCAGGTCGCCGGAGAGCGCCGCGTTCCGGTACAGGCCCAACTCCAGGTGGTCCGTGGCGGAGTTGCGGGCCACCAGGTTGACCGGGCCGTAGAACAGGGCCTGCAGCGAGGGATCGTCCAGGGCCTTCTCCACCCGCAGCCGGAACGGGATGCCCACCCGCACCGTGTCGCCGGGTCGCCAGGTCCGCGCGATCGTGAAGTAGCTGCCGGGCGTCGGAGTGCCCCCCACCGCACGCCCGTTGACCGTCACCCGGAATCCGGCGGTCGCCCACCCGGGCACCCGCATCCGCAGCGCGAAGTCCGCGCTGCCGCTGCCGCCGATGGTGAGGGTGCTGCCCTGCTCCCGCGGGTAGGCGGTGGTCTGGGTGACCGTGAGACCCCTCTCGGCCCAGGTCAGGGTAGAGGGGCTGTACAGGTTGACGTACAGGGCGCTGACGTCCGAGCCACTGTCTGTCGCCGCGAAGTACACCGAGTCCTGGTACTTGGTGGCGCTCTCCATGCCGGTGCCCTCGCAGCAGGTCGTGCCCTGCTTCGGCGTGTAGTCCCGGACATGCCCGGGCGTCAGCCCGATGAAGTACGTGACCAGCGGCTTCTCTGCGTCGGGCCGGTCCTGTTTGCTGCCGAGCACCTGGTTGTACAAGGCCCGCTCGTAGTAGTCCATGTACGCCGGATCCTGCTCGTGGAAGAACAGCGACCGGCTCAGCTTCAGCATGTTGTACGCGCAGCACGTCTCCGCGTTCGTCGCGCCGATCGTCCCCGCGATGACGTCCCGCGCCTTCCAGAACTCCCCCGTGCTGGTGCCGCCGATGCCGTACATGCGGTGGGGTACGACCATCCGCCAGAAGTTCTTCGCGGCGGTGAGGTAGCGCTGCTCGCCCGTCGCGTCGTACAGCCTGACCAGGCCCGTGAAGATCGGTATGTGCTGGTTGGCGTGGAGCCCGTCGAGGACGTCGGTGCCCGCCGCGCACGCGTCGATCAGCCGGTCCAGGTCGAACAGGCGGGCCAGCGCGAGGTGTTCGGCCTTGCCGGTGCGCTCGTGCAGGTCACAGATCGCCTCGACGATCCCGCCGTACTCACCGCTGGAGAAGAGCCCCCACATGCGCTGGAGGGTGTCCGCGGGCAGCCGGGACAGCCGTGCGTACATCCAGTCGCCCATGCCCGAGGCGAGGTCCAGCGCCCGCTCGTCGCCGGTCGCGAGGTGAGCGTCCAGCAGACCGCGGAGGATCTTGTGCGCGGTGTAGTACGGCGCCCACACCCGGGTGTAGTCGCTGCTCGTCATCGACTCCAGCAGGATGAACTGAGTCTCCGGGTAGGCCGCGAGGAAGCCGGGGTGGCTGGGCCCGCCCCAGGTGCGGCGCAGGGTGGCGTCCCGGCCGTGTCCGGAGGAGTCCGCGAAGCGCGAGCCGGACGTCTCCTCGAAGCGGTACGACACCAGGTCGCCGGGCCCTGCCGAGGCGTCGGCCGCCCGCCGGTCCTGCAACTCGGCGACCTCCCCGGCCCCGAGCGCCCGCGACCAGATGTTGAACTCCTCGAACGCGCCCGCGAACACCGGGTCGGCGGCGTAGTGGGAGCGGCCCAGCCAGTGGTCGGACAGGGTGCCCAGCGCCGCCGGGGTGAGCGTCAGGCCGGTGTTGCGGGCCACGGCGGTGCCGTTGACGTAGAGCGTGCCGGTGCCGCCGCCGATCGTGACGGCCAGGTGGCTCCACTCGCCCAGGGGCAGGGGGGCGGTCCCGTCGATTCCCTGCTCGCCGCCCGCACCTGAGACGGTCACGGCGAAACGCGGCACTCCGGCGGCGTTGCGCACGGCCAGATACAGATACCGGCCGGTGCCGTCGCCGAAGTCGAGGACGCGCGCCCAGTTCGCGTCGTGGGTCGGCTTCACCCAGGCGGACAGCGTGATCGCGGTCCCGTCCCCGAGCACCCCGGACGGCAGGTCGACGTACCGGCAGGAGCCGCGGACCTGTTCCGCGGCGGAGCCGAACCTGCCGTCCGTGCCGAGCACGGTGGGCTCCCGGCGCAGCGCCGCACGGACCTCGGTCAGCGCGTCGATCATCGTGCGGAGCTTCTCCGCGAACACCTCCTCGCCCGTGCTCGCTTTCGCCTGCGCCAGCATGGTGAGGAAGTGCCCGGTGTAGTGCCCGCGCAGATTCCCGTTGGCCTCGCCGTCCAGCCCTTCCCAGCCGCCGGGTGCGACCGCTCCGCCGGTGGGCAGGCCCGCGTTGGCCCGGAAGACCTGGAGCAGCCGGTTCACGTCGTACCCGCGGGCGTGGTCGAGCATCAGCGCGCGCTTGTCGGCGAACAGCCCCCGGCCGAGTGCCACGTCACCCAGCCCGAACGGTCGTGTCCTCCCGGCGGGTTCGGCGGCGCCGGCCGCCCCGGCGGGGGCCATGCTCAGGCCGCTTGCCGCGGCGGCGAGCGTGGTCGCCCGAAGGAGAGTGCGTCGCGAGAGGGGCGGGGTCATGTGCTCCTCATTTCCCTAGTGTTCGTGATATCGAACATCGTTCGATACGTCGCCCAGAAGATAGGGAAGAGGCGGAGAAGCGTCAACGGTACTGGCGGGTAAGGGGCTCAGGCGGATGTGGCCCGATCGGTCAGCCACGTGTACGCCGACTGTGCCGTGAACTCCGTGTGGCCGCCTCGCAGCAGCAGCGCGGAGGTGGCGAACTCGGGTGCACCGGCCTGCGCGGCCACGTACGGGACGGCGATGCAGCGCATTCCGGCCGCGTGCGCGGCGGCGGCGCCCGCTGCCGAGTCCTCCAGGACCACGCAGTCGGCCGGGTCCGCGCCGAGCCGCCGGGCCGCCTCCAGGAAGACGTCGGGGGCGGGCTTGCCGTGGGCCACCTCGTCGGCCGAGACGGCTGTGCGCAGGAAGGTGTCCAGGCCCGTCCCGGCGAGGATGGCTTCGATGGCCTCGGGAGAGGAGCCGGAGGCCACCGCCAGCGGTACGTCCTCGGCGGCCAGCAGCTCCACGAACTTCTGCATCTCGGGGTAGGTCTGCGTGTGGGTGCGGGCCAGCTCCAGATAACGCCGGTTCGTCGCGTCGAACAGCTCGTCCACCGGGGCGCTGAGGCCGTAGCGCTCCCGCCAGATCGCGACGGTCTCCAGGGTGCTGATCCCGACGTAGCTCTCGTGCTCCGCCCAGGTGAAGTCGGGGACGCCGTGCTCGGCCAGCGTCTGCCGGCCGGCCTCGTAGTAGTTCGGCTCGCTGTCCACCAGCGTTCCGTCGAGATCGAAGATGACCGCAAGGGTGCCGAGCTTGCTCATGCCGTCCAGCATGCCCGGGGTCAGGTGCGGGCCGCCCGTCCGACCGACTCCACCAGCGGCAGCAGCCGGTACGGCACGCGCTCGCGCAGCGCCACCTCGGTACGGGTGCGCACCACGCCCGGCAGGCTGATCAGCTTCTGGATCACGTCCTCCAGGTGGGCGTTGTCCCGCCCCACCACGCGGGCGAGCAGATCCCCGCCGCCGGTGATCGAGAACGCCTCCACGATCTCCGGTACGGCGGCCAGCGCGTCCCCGACGTCGTCCAGATGGCCCTGCGTGACCTCGATGTGCACGAACGCCAGCACCGGGTGGCCGAGGGCGGCGGGTGAGAGCGAGGGGCCCGTACCGGTGATCACGCCGTCCCGTTCCAGGCGGTCCAGGCGGGCCTGGAGCGTGCCGCGGGCGACGCCGAGGATGCGGGCGTACTCGCGCACGCTGGTGCGCGGCTGCTCCAGCAGCAGTCGCAGGATGCGGGTGTCGAGTTCGTCCACGCTCATGATCTACGACTGTACCAATGGCTCAGGAGGCTGCCGAGTCGATGTCCGCCCCACCTGGTCCGTTGGCCCTGAGTCGGACCAGTGACCTCGTCCCGTTCTGGACCAATGGCCCAGTGATTCAATCCACACTTGAGCCATCGACCCATGTGATGCTCTCATGGACACGTCGATGGCGCTGCGGATCCCCGCGGCGCCTTTTGTGTGCCGTGCTCCAAGGGGGACTCAGTGCTGAAGAGGGTGTTCGTGGCTCCGGACCCGGGGCGGACGCGGTTGCGTTTCGCCGCGCGGGCCGTCCTCGGCATCGGTCTTGCCGTCGTCGTGAGCGGGTTCGCGGGGCATTCGCTCGCGGGTGCGGTCACCGGCGGTCTCGCCGCGCTGCTCGCCCTGTTCACCGTCGCCGACCCGACCGTGCGGGGGCAGGCGGTCACCACCGCGCTGCTGCCCGTCGTCGGCGTGCCGGTACTCGCCGCCGCGGCCGAGCTGCACGACCACCCCGTGACCCGGGACCTGGCCTTCCTCGCCGTCGTCGGCGCCGGCGTGTACGCGCGCCGCTGGGGCCCGCGCGGCCACAGCCTCGGCGTGTTCGCCTTCATGACCTTCTTCGTGGCCCAGTTCCTGCACGCCACGCCCGGACAGCTGCCCGAGCTGTACGCCGCCGTCCTGCTGTCCGTGCTCAGCGCGGCCGCGGTGCGCTTCGGCCTGTGGTGCTACGAGCGCAGGCTGTCGCCGCCATCCGCACCCCCATCGCCCGCCGGGGCCGGGCTGGCCCGGCTGACCACCCGGCAGGCGGTCCAGGCGGTCGCCGGCGCGGGGTTCGCGCTGGTCGTGGGGCAGCTGGTGTCCGGGCAGCGCTGGTACTGGGCCGTGGGTGCCACCTGGTGGGTCTTCGTCAACACCGCCTCGCGCGGCGAGACGCTGGTGCGCGGCTTCCGGCGGGTCCTCGGAACCGTGATCGGCATCGGCCTCGGCCTGCTGGTGGCCGTCCCCGTGCACGGCGCACCCGTCCCCACCGCCGTCCTCGTGGCCGTCGCCGTCTTCGGCATCTTCTACACCGCCGCCGTCTCCTACACCTGGATGATGCTTTGGGTGACCCTGCTCGCCGAGCTGCTCTACGGCCTGCTCGGCGTCCTCAGCCCGGCCCTGCTCGCCCTGCGTCTGGCCGAGACCGCCGTCGGCGCCCTCGGCGCGGTGCTCGCCGTGCTGTTCGTGCTGCCCGTCACCACCCACGCCACCACCGACGCCTGGATCCAGCGTGCCCTGCGCTGCGTCCACGCCTGCACCGCCGAGGCCGCCGCCCGGCTCGCCGGCTCGGCCGCCGCCGACCCGGCACCGCGCGTGGCCGAACTGGAGCAGCTGCTCGGCCGGGTCCGGCTCTCGGTCGCCCCGCTGGTGCACCCGCTGAACCCGATGCTCGGCCGCAAGCGGCGCGCACGCCGGGTCCTCGCCCTCCTCGACGACTGCGCCCGCGAGATCCGCGGCCTCGTCGCCGTCGCCGCCGACCCCGAGGCCTCTCATGACGCACGCCTGGCCGCCGCCTGCTGGCGGGTGGAGTCCGCGGTCGAGGCGCTCACCGAGGGCGGCGCCGGGCAGGTCCACCGGCCCGTCGAGGCCCCGGCCGAGCCCGCCCTGGCCCATCTCCACGGCCTGGAACGCGCCCTCGCCGACCTGGCCGAGCCCCTGCGGGCCCCGTCGGGGTCACCGCTGGTCGGCGCCTGAGGTCAGCCGGCGAAACGCCTCCCGTCACCCTTTTGGTCTAGACCTGAGGTGATCGACTGCTACCGTCGGCACTGGCTCGGACCGAGAGGGGACAACGGTGGCAGAAGACGGCCGGCGGCACAGGGCGTTCATCGGGTCGTTCACGGCGGCGGGCGGCCCGGGGCTGGTCGTCGCGGAGGTCCGCCCGGGCAGCGGTGCGCTGACCCTCGTCGGCGGACTCGGCACCCTGCCCGACCCCTCCTACCTGGCCCTGTCGCCGGACGGAGCCATGCTCTACGCGGTCAGCGAGACGGCCGACGGCGCCGTCGCCGCGTTCCGGGTCGGCGGTGACAAGCCGGAGCCCGCCGGGCCGGCCGTGCCGGTCGACGGCAGCGGCCCCACCCACCTCAGCCTGCACGCCGGGCACGTCCTGACCGCCAACTACGGCTCCGGCAGCATCACCGCCGTACCGGTGCGCCCGGACGGCACCCTGGCCCCCGCGCCCTCGGGACTGCTCCAGCACACCGGTTCCGGCCCGCACGACCGGCGCCAGCGCGGCCCGCACGCCCACCAGGTGCAGCCCGATCCCAGCGGCCGGTGGGCGGTCAGCGTCGACCTCGGCACCGACTCGGTGCGGGTGTGCACCCTGGACGGCGGCACCCCGGCCCTGTACCGCGAGATCGCGCTGCGCCCCGGCTCGGGCCCCCGCCACCTGGCCTTCCACCCGGACGGTGAGCACGCCTACGTGGTCAACGAACTCACCCCGACCGTCACCGTCTGTCTCTGGGAGGCCGACCGAGGCTCCCTGAAGCCGCTGACCGAGGTCCCGGTCCTGCCGGGCGCCCCGGCCGGCGATGCCTACGCCTCGGGCATCGTGGTCTCGCCCGACGGCCGCTTCGTGTGGACCGCGACCCGCGGCGAGGACGTCCTGTCCGTGTTCGCCGTCCAGGCGGACGGACTCCGGCTGACCGCCACGGTGCCGTGCGGCGGGCACTGGCCGCGCGCGCTGGCCGAGCACGACGGCTTCCTCTACTCGGCCAACGAACGCTCCGGCGACGTGACCTGGTTCGCCGTCGACGAGAAGACGGGGCTGCCCTGCTACGACGGCTCCGTCGAGGTCGCCGCGGCCTCCTGCGTCGTCTTCGGCTGAGCCGGCCCGCCCGGACCCGAAAGGGCCCGCTCCAGTCGCTGGAGCGGGCCCTGTGGCGTTCGGGTGCGGGGTGCCGGGTCAGCGGACCGGCGCGCCCTGCGGCTGCTGCGGGGCGATGCCCAGCGCCGTCGTGTACTTGGCGAGGGCGAGCTTGCCGATCGCCGGGTAGGCGCCGAGCGCCTCGGCCGTGGCGCAGCCCGCCTCCTCGGCGGCCGCCGCCAGCAGCGCCGGGTCGATCTCCGGGCCGATCAGGTACGGCGCGAGGGCCAGCTGCTGTGAGCCCGAGGAGCGCAGCTGCTCGGCGACGGAGCTGATCGAGCCCTCCTGGTCCAGGGCGGCCGCCATCACCGGCACGGCCAGGCGCGCGGCGAGCAGCATGCCGGTGATCCCGGCCGCCTGCACGGCCTCCTCGCCGCCCACCGAGGCCAGGATGATGCCGTCGGCGGCGGTGGCCACGGTGAACAGACGCGCGCGGTCCGCGCGGGCCAGGCCGGCCTCGGACAGGCGCACGTGCAGCGCCTCGGCGAGCAGCGGGTGCGGGCCGAGCACATCGGTCAGGTCGGCGGCGACCCGGCTGTCCATCACGGACTGGCGGACCTGGCGCAGCAGCGCGCTGTCCGGACCGGCCAGCAGCGGGACGACGACAGCGACCGGGCCGTCGGGCTCCTTGACCTCGAGACCGGCGGCGACGGCCTGCTCGTAACGGGCGGCGCGCTCCTCGGCGGCGTGCGACAGCACGAACCGGAGGCTCGGGAACTCGGCGTCGTCCCCGTCCAGGTATCCGATGCGGGCATCCAGGCCGGGCAGCTCGGAGCGGGCGATGCTCACGACCTCCTCGGCGAGGCTGCGCGCGGCGGCGCTGGGCGCGCCGGGCACCGCGAGGACGAGCGCGGGCGCGTCCTCGGGAGCCACCAGCGGTTCCGGTCGGCGGTGCCGTCCGGGCTGGCGGGGTCGCGGCATTCGTACTGGCAGGCCGGCCACGGGCCCAGTGGGGGAGCTCATGGCGCCGCATGTTACTGGCTTCTTGGGCTCCCCTGTTCGGGGAGGGTGCAGGTGAGCGGTTTCCGTCCCATTTTGTCTGATGAGTTACGTCCGTTTGGCATGCGTTCCGGGCACTTGCCGGACACATGTGCGCCGAAGGGGTTCAATCCCCTTTTGCGGGGACCACGCAGAACATGGACGGTTCATCCGGCAGGGTGAGCCGCCCGCCCACCAGCTCGGTCGCGATGCGCACGCAGCCGTGCAGCGGGTCGCCCTCGGCCGGCACCTGCCGGGCGTGCGGAAGCCGCTGGGCCAGCTCCTCGCGCAGGGGCACGAGCAGCGGGTCGCCCATCTTGAAGAGGCCGCCGGTGAACGCCACTTCGGGCACGCCGGAGGCCGGGCAGACCGCCGCGGCGGACTCGGCCATGCTCCGGGCGGCCGCGCGCAGGATCCCGGCGGCGACCGGGTCGTGCGGGGCGCAGTCGGCCACCCGAGGTGCGAAGGAGGCCAGCATCGCGGGGCGGTCGGTGCGCGGGTAGAGCAGGCCGGGCAGCGCCCGCACCGGACCGAACTGCTCCTCGGCGCTGGCCAGCAGCGCGGCGGAGCCGCCGTCGCGGCCGTCGTGGGCGCGCAGGGCCGCCTCCAGCCCGGCCCGCCCGATCCAGGCCCCGCTCCCGCAGTCGCCCAGCAGATGGCCCCAGCCGTCCGCTCGGCGCCAGCCGGTCAGGTCGGTGCCGATCGCGATCAGGCCGGTGCCCGCGGCGACCACGGCACCAGGACGCGGCCCGAGGGCGCCCACATAGGCCGTCACGGCGTCGGCGGCGAGCGCCACGGTGCGTACGCCCAGCTCCCGGACGAGCGCGCCGGGCAGTTCGGCGCGCAGGGCGTCCCCCAGGGTGGCGAACCCCGCGGCACCGACGACGGCCGTGCCCAGCTCGTCCACCTGGGCATCCGCCGCCAATCTACGGGCCAGGGGCGCGAGTTGCGCCATCAGATGGGCGGGATCGATGCCCCGCGCACCGGTGCGGACCGGCTCCCCGGACTCACCCCGGGCCGACGGCGCCTGCCCCGGAACACCGACGGCGACCCGGAGGCCGGAGCCTCCCGAGTCCACGGCCAGATAACCGGGGACAGTCACGGCAGACGCCAGTCCACCGGCTGTCCGCCCTGCTGGATCAGCAGGTCGTTGGCCCGGCTGAACGGGCGCGAGCCGAAGAACCCGCGGTCGGCGGACATGGGGGAGGGGTGTGCGGACTCGACGGCCGGCAGACTGCCGAGCAGCGGACGCAGGTTACGGGCGTCACGGCCCCACAGGACGGACACCAGCGGTTTGCCCCGCGCGGCCAGCGCCCGGATCGCCTGCTCGGTGACCTCTTCCCAGCCCTTGCCGCGGTGCGCGGCCGGACTGCGCGGTGCCGTGGTCAGCGCCCTGTTGAGCAGCAGCACGCCCTGCTGCGTCCACGGAGTGAGGTCGCCGGTGGACGGCTGGGGCAGCCCCAGATCGGTGTTCAGCTCGCGGAAGATGTTGATCAGGCTCGGCGGCAGCGGGCGCACCTCGGGCGCGACCGAGAACGACAGGCCGACCGCGTGCCCAGGGGTCGGGTACGGGTCCTGACCGACGATCAGGACGCGTACCTCGTCGAAGGGCTGCTGGAAGGCGCGCAGGACGTTCGGTCCGGCCGGGAGGTAGGTGCGTCCCGAGGCGATCTCCGTACGCAGGAAGTCGCCCATCGCGGCGATCCTTCCGGCGACGGGTTCCAGGGCCTTCGCCCAGCTCGGTTCGACGATTTCATGCAAGGGTCGTGGTGCCACGGGCGTCACCCTACTGCCGTACACCCGTCGGCGATCAAGCCGCGATCGCGGGCCGACCGAGGATGACCGGACCGTCGACTCGTATGACCGTTGCCGCCCTCTCCTCCTTTCCGTGGACCTCGGGGACGACCGGCCGCGTCAGCCGATCACCGCGGCCCGCACGCACAGCACGTCCGGCAGATGGGAGCCCAGCTGCTGCCAGCTGTCGCCGTCGTCGGCCGAGGCGAACACCTCGCCGTTGCGGTTGCCGAAGTAGACCCCGGCCGGGTCCGCGTCGTCCGTACGCAGCGCGTCGCGCAGCACGGTGCCGTAGTGGTCCTCCCCGGGCAGCCCTCTCGACAGCGGCTCCCAGCTCCTGCCCGCGTCGGCCGTGCGGAAGACCCGGCAGCGGTGGTCGGCGGGCACCCGGTCGGCGTCGGCGTTGATCGGGAAGACGTACGCCGTGTCACCGCGGTGCGGATGGGCGGCGACCGCGAAGCCGAACGTCGACGGCAGGCCGGCGCCGATGTCGGTCCAGTGCCTGCCCGCGTCGTCGCTGCGGTACACACCCCAGTGGTTCTGCAGGTACAGCCGGCCCGGGTCGACCGCGTCCCTGGCGATCTTGTGCACGCACTGCCCGAACTCCGGGTTCGGATCCGGCAGGAACACCGCGGAGACGCCGGAGTTGGACGGCTCCCAGCTCGCCCCGCCGTCCGTGGTGCGGAACACCCCGGCGGTGGAGACGGCCACGGTCACCGCCCGCGGGTCGCGCTCGTCGGTGAGTACCGTGTGCAGGCCCTCACCGCCGCCGCCCGGCACCCACTGGGAGCGGGTCGGGTGCTCCCACAGGGGACGCACCAGCTCGAAGCTCTCCCCGCGGTCCACCGAGCGGTACAGCGCGGCCGGTTCCGTGCCCGCGTACACCACGTCCGGCTCGGCGGCGGACGGGTGCAGCTGCCAGACCCGCTCCAGCGAAGCCCCGGTGTCCTTGGGGAACTTCACGGCGGGCCGGGCCGGTTCGGTCCATGTGCGGCCCAGGTCGTCGGAGTGGAACACCGACGGACCCCAGTGCGCGCTGTCGCCGCCGGCGAGCAGCCGCGGGGTGTCGCCGCGGGTGTCGATGGCGACCGAGTAGACGGCCTGGGCGTTGAAGTAGGGACTGCCGTCGAACTCCCAGGCGGCACCCCGCCGCCGCCCGATGAACAGGCCCTTGCGGGTACCCACGGCGAGCAGAACCTCGGTCATGCCGATCACCTCCGGGACGTCTTTGTCCAGGTAGTCGTCAGATACCGGCCAGTCTGCACCCCGCCACTGACAGTCAGCTCCGGAAACCGTGTCGTCGCAGGTCATGGCGGTGCCGTCGGCCTGTCGTGGAGATCGGCAGGGTCCGTTGCGGCATGCGCCTGCGCGAAGGGGGTGTCTCGTGCGACCGTCGAGAAGACGACTCGTCGTGAGCAAGGGGGCGGCCCTGCCCGTATGGGAGGGCGGTCCGGCCTGTCGGTGCGCTCGTGAGGAGGATGCCTTTGAAGGCGTTCCGTGGTCCCAAGGTGTGGCTGTGGCGCTGGCGGCGCAACCCGCTCAGACGCCGGGCCGACGTGGTGGAGGCCTGGGTGGTCCTCGCCGTCTGGCTGCTGACCGTCCTGGCCGGGGTGCTGGCCGGCCTCGCGGCAGCCCGGTCGGTGGAGCACGGACTGGCCCGGGAACGCGCCGCCTGGCATCCCGCCGTCGCCCGTGTCGTCGCGCAGGCACCCGGAAGGTCCACCGCGGCAGGTGCCGGCGGTGTGCGGGTCTGGGCCGAGGTCCGCTGGACCGTCGCCGACGGCTCGGCCCACACCGGCCAGGCCCGGGTCGCGCCGGGCAGCAAGGCCGGGACCCCGGTCACCGTCTGGACCGATCCGCAGGGCCAGCTGGTCACCCGCCCCACCACCGCCTCCGAGGCCGCCTTCCGCGCCACCTTGATAGGAGTGCTGGTCGGAGTGAGCGCCGCCGCCGTCCCCTTCGTCGGAGGCCACGTCCTCCGCGGCCGCCTGGAGCGCCGCCGTATGGAGCGCTGGGACGCGGAGTGGGCCCGACTGGGGCCGCAGTGGGGCCGGATGAGGTGGTGACGGGCCCTGCGTCCCGGCGCGCGTCTACAGCCCCGCCAGCACCTCCCTGCAGGTGCTGAGCAGCGCCTCGTCCTCGGCGATGTCATGGCTGCCGCACGCGCCCTCGCGGGCCGTGTGGCGCCGGGGGGCGGCCAGTTCCGCCGCCACCAGGTCCCGTAGCGGTGCGGCCGCCGGGCCCATGACGGCGAGGCACTGTGCGATGGGGCCGCGGGCGTAGGGGTTCTCCGACCAGGCGGCCCGGAACACCGGCAGCACGGGTTCCGGGTCCCGGCCGATGTGCCACAGCGCGCACGCGGCCGATAACCGCTCCCAGAACTGCCCGGCAGCGGCCGTCCTGCGCAGCTCGGGCAGGGCCGTGCGGGCGGCCGGGCCCAGCCTGCCCAGCTGGCGCGCGGCCAGCCGGCGGCTGCCCGGCTCTCCCTGCGTCAACTCCCGCAGAAGGACGGGCAGTACGGCCCTGGCCGCACCGTCCGCCGACCACAGGGCGCCCGCCGCCGCGGCCGCGTGGCGGGTGTGCAGCAGTTCTCTGAGCACCGGGGCCGCCTGCGCGGCCGCCCCGAGGTCGTCCAGGGCCCGGACGATCTGACCGGTGAGTCTCTCCCGTGCTCCGAGGCCGTCCGGTGCACCGGACAGCAGGCGCAGTATCTCCGGTACCGCCTCCCGGTCGCCGATGGCCCCGAGTGCCGTCAGCAGGGGGGCGGCCAGGGTGTCGGCGGCAGGGGAGTCCAGTGGGATCCTGGCCAGCCGGTGCCGCAACGCGGGGGCGAGGGGAGCCGCGGCCGGGCCCAGGCGTGCGATCTCCTGCCCGAGGCCGCCGGGCAGTACCGGGCTCACCAGGACCTGGGCCAGGACCGGGACCGCCCGCGGATCCCCGCTCCTGGCCAGAGCCTTCAGCGGGCCGCCCAGGCTCGCCGAGCCGCGCTCCCAGCGGTGGGTCCACAGATCGGGCCGGGCGGTGACCAGGGCGTGGAGGTCGTCCACGGCGGGCGCCGCCAGCCCGAACAGTTCCGCCAGGACCGAGACCGCCACGTCCCGCAACCGGTCCTGATCCGTGCCCAGTTGGGCGCCGATCAGGGCCACGGGTCCGGCACAGTCGGCGCGCCAGCCGCGGAACAGTGCCGCCGCCATGCACACGGCATTGCACCGGTCCATCGGGTCGGGGCTGGTCAACTGCCCGGTGAGCAGGGCGATCCGCTCCCCGCTCCGGTCGCCGAGCGCGGTGTGCAGGGTGCGCAGCAGCTGGGCGCCCTCCTCGTCGGAGGGGCGCAGCCGTCGTATCCGCCCCACCAGGGTGTCGTTCCCCGACTGCTCCGGGATGCCGGTGCGGCGCGCGGACCTGTCCCGCAGCAGCCGGACAGCAGTCGGTACCAGGTCGGCCGGGAGCCGGTCGGGGGCGGCGAGCGCGAGCTGGCCGAGCGCGGCCAGCCGCAGCCCCGGGTCGTAGGGCGGGGCGCTCTGTGCGGTCAACAGGCCCACCGCGGCCGCCGCGTGCGCCGGATGCCCGCGTACGAACAGGCCGAGGGCCTCCGTGAGGGCGAGCAGGACCCGGCCGTCACGCTCGACCGGGATCCGCCGCCGTAACAGGTCCAGGACGCGGGCCGGGCCGTCGAGGAACCGGACGGCGGCGCCGGCCGCCGCACGGCGCACTCCCGCGTCCGGATCCCCGAGGAGGGACACGAACACCTCGGAGTCCGCGCGCACCGCCTCACGCGCGCGGGCGTCCCCGCTCTCCGCCCCGATGCTGACCAGCAGTTCGACTATGCAGCCCCGGTCCGGCACCGCCTCGCGGGCCGCGAGCGTGCACAGGAAGGGAACGCAGGCCAGCGTCGAGTCGTACACGTTCCCCTGGTGGTGCACCGTGCCGTACATGCCGTCGAGCGCGGTCTGTCGCTCGGCGGCGTCGGTGGAGGCAAGTCCCCGGAGCCACCCGGGTACTTCCTCCGCGCTGCCGTACGCGTGTTGCAGCGAGGCCCAGTCGACCTCGTCGATCCCCGTGAACACGTTGTCCTCCCCAGACGAGTGCCACCTGATCGCGAGTCTGCACCACGGCACTGACAACGAAGCGGAACCGGGCGCTGACTGTGTGCGATCCGTCGGCTGTCACCGGCCACCGGGCGGGGATCCGGCCCGGTGGCCGGTGCGGGGATCAGTTCCGGCCGGGCAGGGACCGCTCCAGGATCGGGTCCAGGCCGGTCCCGGTGGGCAGCGTGCCGAACGCGTGTCCCCAGTCGCCGCCCAGCCGGGTCGCGCAGAACGCGTCCGCGACCGGGTGTGGCGCGTGCCGGACCAGCAGCGACGCCTGGAGGGCGAGGGCCATCCGCTCCACCAGCCGGCGGGCGCCCACCTGGTCGGTCCCGGCCAACTGCGCCTTCAGTCCGGTCACGGTCGCGTCCAGACGTGCGTCGGCCCCGCGCGCGAGGGCGAGTTCGGCGAACAGGGCCTCGGCGGTGTCCGGTTCGCGGCCCAGGGCCCGCAGCACGTCGAGGGCGTTGACGTTGCCCGAGCCCTCCCAGATGGACAGCAGGGGAGCCTCCCGGTAGTGGCGGGGCATGCCGGACTCCTCGACGTACCCGTTGCCGCCCAGGCATTCCAGGGCCTCCGCGGTGAACGCCGGGCCCCGCTTGGTGACCCAGTACTTGCCGACGGCAGTGGCGATCCGCCGGAACGCCCGCTCCCCGTCGTCCCCGCGCACCGCCCGGTCCGCCGCCCCGGCCAGCCGCAGCGCGAGGGTCGTGGCGGCCTCCGACTCCAGCGCCAGGTCGGCCAGGACGTTGCGCATCAAGGGCTGGTCGAACAGCCGGGCGCCGAACGCGCTGCGGTGGCGGGCGTGGTGGCCCGCCTCGACGAGTGTCTTGCGCATCAGGGTCGCCGAGGACATCACGCAGTCCAGACGGGTGCAGTTGACCATCTCGATGATGGTCTTCACACCCCGCCCCTCCGGTCCGACCAGCCAGGCCACCGTCCGGTCGAACTCCGGCTCGGAGGAGGCGTTGGACCGGTTGCCGAGTTTGTCCTTCAGTCGCTGGATGCGGAAGGTGTTGCGGCTGCCGTCCGGAAGGATCCGCGGCACCAGGAAACAGGACAGACCGCCCGGTGCCTGCGCCAGCACCAGGAACACGTCACACATCGGCGCCGACGTGAACCACTTGTGGCCCCGCAGCGTGTAGACGCCCGGCTCACCGGTGGGCGTGGCCGTGGTGGTGTTGGTGCGGACGTCCGAGCCACCCTGCTTCTCCGTCATGCCCATCCCGGCGAGCAGCCCGGGCTTCTCCGTGGGGATGCGCAGCTGGGGGTCGTACACGCGGCTGGTGAGCAGCGGTTCGTAGATCTTGGCCAGGTCCGGCTGGGCGCGCAGCGCGGGGACGGCGGCGTACGTCATCGACGTCGGACAGCCGTGCCCTGCCTCCGTATGGCCCCATACCAGTCCGCCGGCGGTGCGGGCCACATGGGCGCCGGGCCGGTCGTCGGCCCACGGGGCACCGGCGAGGCCCTCGGCGACCGCGGTCCGCATCAGATGGTGCCAGCTGGGGTGGAAGTCGACCTCGTCGATCCGGTGGCCGTAGCGGTCGTGGGTGCGCAGCTCCGGCTCGTGCCGGTTCGCCTGCTCGCCCCACTCCTGGGCCTCCGCGCTGCCGGCCCGCAGCCCCAGCTGCCGGATGCCGTCCTCGGCCCACCCGGCACCCTCCCGGCGCAGCCCTTCGAGCAGGGCTCGGTCGTCGGAGGCGTCGTACGGGGCCAGAGGCGGGGCCTGGTTGGTGACGTCGTGGGTGGCGTACTGCGGCTGCGGCGGCGACTGCGCGGGTATCGAGACCATACGGCCATGTTGCACTCTCCATGCGGCCGTAGCAATACTGCAACAAGGAGGCGCACGTACAGTACGTGCCCATGCGCATGAACGTGTCAGCAGAGGCGGGCGAGGCCGCCGGCCTGCGGCCGCTGTCCGCGCGGTCGGTCGTGCTGAGCGTGCTCCTCGGTGCGCATCCGCCCGAGCTTCCGGTGAAGGACCTGGTCCGGCTGGTGGAGCCGTTCGGTGTCGGCGGTTCCACGCTCCGCGCCGCGCTGAGCCGGATGGTGGCCGCCGGGGACCTCCGTCGCACGGACGCCGTGTACGGGCTCAGTGGCCGGCTGCTGGCCCGCCAGCGCCGCCAGGACGAGGCGCTGCGTGCGCGCACGCGCGCGTGGGACGGGGACTGGGAGATGGTCGTGATCACGGCGACCGGCCGCGGCCCCGCCGAACGTGCGGAGCTGCGTGCCCGGCTGGCCTCCCTGCGGCTGGCCGAACTCCGCGAGGGCGTGTGGCTGCGCCCGGCCAACCTCGACCGGCCCCTGCCCGCCGACCTCGCGCGCGTGGCGCAGTCGTACACGGCCCGCCCCGACGGCTCCCCGCACGACCTGGCCGCTCGCCTGTGGCCGTTGGACGCCTGGGCCGCCACCGCGCGGACCCTGCTCGCCCACGCGGCGGACGCCCGCCACCCGGCCGACCGTCTCACCGCGTTCGCCGCGGTCGTACGCCACCTGCTCACCGACCCGGTCCTGCCCTCCGGGCTGCTGCCCGCCGACTGGCCGGGTGACCTGCTGCGCACCGCGTACGCGGACTATCAGGCGCAGTTCACCGGGGAGCCGGGGCCGGCAGGCTGACCGAGGTCACGTCATCATTGCGTAGCCTTCACACTGCTTTCACATCCCCTCGTCCGGGCGCTACCGTCACTCCGCCAGAAACACCTTGGGGGGTGGCAGATGAACCAGCCGTCGGCGATGCGTCCCGGACCGGGACAGCCGGACGACCGTCCGTTGCACAGACGCAAGAGAATCTGGTTCGGCGGCTTCACGCTCTTCACGCTGGGCGCGGTGATCGCCACGACGGGCAACGGCGGGGCCTCGGCCGATGTCGGGGCGGCTCCGCGGGCGACAGTCACGGCCACGGCCACCGCGACCGTGACCGCCGTTCCGAAGGCGGCGCCCGCGCCCACCGTCACGAAGACGAGGACGGTGAAGAAGCCCGGCCCGACCGTCACGGTCAGAGTCACCGAAGCTGCGCAGGCGGCCGCCGGTTCGGACGACAGCGGGAGTTCGGACACCGGCACATGCTCGATCGTCTCCAACGCCGGCAACTGCTACGAGGCAGGCCAGTTCTGCCGTAACGGCGACCACGGAGCCGTCACCACCGACGCCGGCGGCGATCGCATCAAGTGCGTCTACAGGTCGAACGCATGGCGCTGGAGCTATGCGTGACCGACGCTCGCTGGGGCCGCCACATTCCTCAGCCGCGGCCGGCGGCCCCACCGCCCGGGCTCACTTGTAGGTGATGTCCGAACTCGCGTACTTGCAGTAGGTCCCGTCAGGGCCCGAGCCGTTCGTGGTCGGCTCCTTGCCGGTGTTGTTGCCGATGTACTTCTGGCACGGAATGATCTTCTTGCTGGAGTCGCCCACGATGGTGATGTTCTTCAGCGTCGCGCTGTCGCCGTAGTTGGTGTTGATGCCGACGAGCCTGCCGCCCTTGTAGGTCGCCTCGATGGAGTTGAGGTTGATCGTGCGCTTGTACTGCGTCTTGCAGTTGCCGCACGAGCGGGCGAAGGTGCCGAAGTTCTGCACCGCGAAGTCGGAGACGTTCAGCGTTCCGGCGCCGTTGAACTGGAACACCTTGTCGCTGGCCTCCTTCGCCCCGCCGCCGCTGACGGTGTAGACGTTGGAGGACGAGGAGCCGAGGAAGGTGGCCGCGTCCTCGCCGACGTCCTCCCACCAGACGTTCTGCAGCGTGCAGCTGCCGAGGCAGTGGATCCCGTCCGCGGCGGGGGCGCCGATGATGACGTTCTTCAGGACCGCGCCGGGGGCGAGTTCGAGGAGCGGGTCCTGGTCCTCGTTCTGGCCGCCGGTGCCCAGGTCGCCGGAGCCGTAGAGGCGTTTCATCCCGTAGTCCTTGGTGCCGGAGACCGGGATGGTGGCCGTGACCGCCTGGCTGCCGTTGGCCGTGGGCCAGGTCGCCGCGTTCGCCGTGGCTCCGTCAGTCATGATCATGCCAACAGAGAGTCCGAGGGCGGCGAATCCGCCCAGCAGGGCGCGTCCCGATCGGGTGCGCGAGGGTGCCTGTGAAGCCATGTCCCGAATGCCTTCCTCCGAGTGGGGGTGGTCAGATCCGTCCGGCGCCCGCGCCGGTCGTCACCGAGGTCACGACGGTGGACGCGGACTCGGCGGTGTAGCCGTAGGGCGGGCTGGTGAAGGTGCCGGTGCGCGAGACCTCGGTCGCGGCTCCGCCGAGGTCGTTGCCGCGCAGGTTGGCGTAGCCGTCCACGTCGCTGTCCCGGCTGGTGGTGACGGCGACCTGGGTGTCGCGGAAGACGTTGTTCTCGACCAGCATCTGCGCGCCCATCCGCGAGTGCACGGCGGTCTCGGCGCCGACGACGTAGTTGTCGTAGAAGTGCCCGGTGCCGAAGCGCAGGCTCGGGATGCGGGAGTTGACGTTGTCGAACCAGTTGTGGTGGTACGTCACCCGCAGATGCCCGGTGTCCTCGCTCGCGTTGTTGTCGCTGTGGCCGACGAGCGAGCCCTTGTAGTGGTCCTTGAAGGTGTTCCAGGAGACGGTCACGTAGTCGGAGGCGTGCGTGATGTCGACCAGGCCGTCGTAGTGGTCCTTGCCGTGATCGCGGTCCGAGGACAGGGAGTTGTGGTCGATCCACACCTGCGTCGAGCCCTGCACGGTGATCGCGTCGGTCTTGACGGCCTTGCTGATGTTCAGGTTGCGGACGACGACGTTGGTGACTTTCTTCAGGCGCAGTCCGCCGCCGGTGAAGCCGGAGGACGAACCGACGCCCAGGACCGTGGTGTTGGAGCCGACGTCGACCTGACCGCTCAGCGAGATCAGGCCGTTGACCTTCACCACCTTTGCCGAACTGCCGGCCACGGCCGCCTTGAAGGCGGCCAGGGTGGAGACGGTCACCGCCGTGGCGCTGCCGCCGCCGGTCGTCCCGGCGCCGAAGCCGACGGGCGAGGCGTCGGCCGCCCCGGCCGCCTGGGGTGACGCGAGTGCGGCGGCGGCCCCGAGGACCACGGCGGCGGCCGCCGGCCCGATGAGTTGTTGTGTTCGCATGCGGGTGCGTCCCTTCCAGTGGGGGTTGGTTATGTACGTGACTGACGTACGCCATGCGGAACGCTTGGGGGGTCACGTGTACCAGTTGAGGTCGATTTCCGAGCCTCCCGGTCACGCTGATGAACGGACCGTAGAGGGTAAGCGCTTTCTAGTCAACGCCTCGCGTGCGGCTGTTTTCGGTCGGCCGGGAAGTGGCGTGGGAGCGCTTCCATGGTGTGCATGTTCCAAGACGCGACGCCGGAGTTCCCCCGCACGACGCCGCACGAGCCGCGATCAGTCACCCCCTACGACGACGCGGCGGGGGAGCGGGAGGCGTCCCGGCACCGCGTGAACGCCTGGATCCGTACCCCCGGCCACTTCGACACGGTGATCGACGTCGACCGAGCGGTACGGGACCCGGCCCGGCCGAGCCGACTGCTCTCCGACCTCCAGGTCGGGGACGGCCTTCACCTCGACCCGAAGGGCTATGGGGTGCTCGCGGGCGCGGTTCCCGAGAGGTTGTTCCGGCGGTGAGGTGAGCGGCTCAGCGGGTCGGGGTGGCGGTCCTGGCAGTGCTGTGGTCCAGGGCCGGTCCGGACAGGGACTCCTCCGCCTCCAGGGCCGCCGGGTGGATCGGGAAGATCCTGTCCAGCCTCGTGATGCGGAGGTGCCTGCGGGCCTGCCCCTGGACTCCGCTCAGGGCCAGGCGGCCGCCGTGCGGGTGCAGTCGCTTGAGAGCGCCGACGAGGACCCCGCTCCCGGTGCTGTCGATGAAGTCGAGCTCCCGCATGTCGATGGCCAGCAGGAAGTGCCCATCGTTGATCAGGCCGACCAGGACCTCCCGCAGGGTCGTGCAGTTGTACCCGTCCAGTTCGCCCGCAAGCGTCACCACGGTGACCGAAGCGGAGACGTGCTCGTAGACGATGCTCAGGTTCCCGGAGCGGTCGACGATCGGTTCCACGGGCTACTCCCTGTCTCACAGCGACATGACCAACGTACGTGTCCAGGCGATGAGCTGGCGCACGATTCGCTCGGTCCGCGCGCCTCCGTTCCGCAGGAACGGCAGCACGACGAGCGCCGGCAGACAGGCGAGTGTGGCCAGCAGCAGGGGCAGCACCAGCAGGGCGCGCAGGGCAGCCGACGGGACGGGAAAAGGGATCAACCGAGCCTCCACGAGCGGGAATCGCGGCGCCGACTGGACGGGGCGCCGTCGTCGATCAGAGGATGGCTGCCTGCGAGCGGTCGACGACCGGTGGCGACGAGAGGCCGCCGGGGCGCCGCCCGGACGGGGAACGGGGCGATGAGTAGCGACGAGAGCGGCGGCGCAGGACGCAAACCCCGCCCGGTGACGCCGCCGCGGCTGCCGCCGGGACCGCTGAGGGAGTTCAAGCGGTGTTTGTACCGGCTGTACCTGTCCGCCGGCACGCCCAGCCTGGACCGGATCGCGGAGGCGGCCGTTCTCGACGACTCCCTGCCCGGCGCCCCGAGCCGGGACACCGTGGGACGGCTCCTCACCGGTGCGAAACTCCCCGGCCTGCACGACGCCGAGTCGGTCGCCGCGGTGCTGGCCCGCCTCATGGACCGCGACCCGGCCGAAACCGTCGTACGGATACGGGAGTTGTGGATCGAGGCGAAGGAGCACCCCGGGCCGCCCCCGCGCACCGCCGAGGCGTGGGGCGCCGCCCGGCTCGGCGTGCACCACGCGGTGGACGTGGACGGCGCCGGCTTCGACCGGCTCACCCCGTACATCGAGCGGACCCACGACGAGACGGTGCGC
Organism: Streptomyces sp. NPDC005728; assembly: GCF_040630895.1. Taxonomy (NCBI): domain Bacteria; kingdom Bacillati; phylum Actinomycetota; class Actinomycetes; order Kitasatosporales; family Streptomycetaceae; genus Streptomyces; species Streptomyces sp. NPDC005728. The sequence goes on along the minus strand of NZ_JBEXYL010000044.1, from coordinate 26,523 downwards.
GGGCGCCTGCGGGGTGCCAGGGGCGGCGAGGCGGTGCTGGCCGTGCTCGTCGGACAGTCGTCGACCGGCAAGACCCGGTCGGCCTTCGAGGCTGTGCGCATCGAACTGCCGGACTGGCCCGTCCTGTTCCCGTCCGGTCCACGCGAACTCCTCGACTGGATCGAGGGCGATGCGGTGGACGCCGGATCGGTGATCTGGCTGAACGAGACACAGCGCTACCTGACGGGACCCGCCGGCGAGGACGTGGCCGAGTCCCTGGCCGGTCTCCTCGGTCGGACGGCCCCACTCGCCGTGCTCGGCAGCATGTGGCCCGAGTACGCGCGCCGTATCGGGGCCCAGGGCGGCGACGACCACTTCCATGCCCGTGCCCTGCTGCGTGCCCACCACGCCGAGATCCTCGTCCCGGACCGTCTCGGTGGCAGCCTGGGCCGGGCCAGGAAGGCGGCCGCGCACGACCCGCGGCTGCGGGCGGCGCTGGCGGCGGCCGGTGAACCGGCGCGGGTCATCCAGCAGTTGACCGGTGGTCCGGAGCTGGTACGGCGGTACGAGATGGGACCGGGCAACGCCTTCTCCGAGATCGAGCACGCGATCGTCACGGCGGCCGTCGACGCGCGGCGCCTCGGCCACGCGGCCGCGCTGTCGCCCGAACTGCTCGCGGCGGCCGTCGTCGGGTACCTCCCGTCCACGGCCCGCGTCACCGGGGACAGTGAGTGGTTCGCGGCCGCCGTCCAGGCGCTGAGCTCCGCCGACAGCGGCCGGCTGCCCGCCCTGGTCCCCGACCGGGTCGCACCGGGCGTGGGCGCAGCCGACGGCTACCACCCCGCCGACTACCTCGACCAGAGCGTGCGCCGCGCCCGCGCCCATCTCGCACCGCCCGCCGAACTGTGGGAGGCGGCCGAGGCGCACGGCCGTACCGCGGACGACCTGTACGCCATGGGCGGGGAGGCGTCTGTGCGCTGCCGCCACGGACACGCGCTACGGCTCTACCGGCGTGCCCTCGACCGGGGAGCTGATGCACGGCCCGCGCTGGCGCTGCTGTGGGAGGAGGCCGGCGACCGGGCGGCGGCGGAGTCGGTGGCCGCGGACAGCGGGTGGGCCTGGGCCGTGCTGGCCGGGGTGCGCGAGGGAAATGACGACGGCGCCGGAGCACTGCGGGCCCATGAACGGGCCGCGCTGGAGGGCGAGCCCTCGGCGTGGGACTTCCTCGCTCGGCTGCGCGAGTACGTCGGTGACCGCGCGGGAGCCGAGGAAGCCGCCGTGGCCGCGGCGGAGCAGGGGCATACCCGGCCGTGGCTGGCGCTGGCCCGGCGGCGTGAGCGGGCGGGCGACGAGGCCGGCGCGCTCGCGGCGTACACCCGTGCGGTGGCGGCCGGGGACCCCTGGGGCTGGATGGGCAGGGCGCGGTTGTACGACAACAGGACGGGACGCGACGCCGAAGCCGAGACCGCCTATCTGGAGGCCGCCGACGCGGGTGTCCTCACGGCCTGGTCCTCCCTGGTGCACCTCCGGTGGCGGGCCGGGGACCAGAAAGGCGCGGAAGCGGCGGCCACCCGGGCTGCCGAACTCGGGAACGCGGAGGGGTGGAGCGCACTGCTGCGGTACCACCGGCAGCGGGGGGAGACCGCCGCGGCCGAGCACGCCTGTCGGCTGGCCGCCACGGCCGGGTCGACCGGCGCGCTCGCCGATCTGGCGCTGCTCAGGGAGGAGAGCGGGGACACCGAGGGCGCCGAGGAGGCCGCCGCACGGGCCGCGCGGTTCGGCCACGCCGAGGCCTGGTGGACCCTGGCCCGGGTACGGGAGGAAGCGGGCCGCAGCGCGTCGGCCGACCTCGCGGCGGCCCGGGCCGCCCGGGCCGGGGACACCGAGGCGTGGACGGCGCTCGCCCGGATCCGGGAGCGGACCGGCGACACCGAAGGGGCCGAACACGCCGCCGACGAGGCCGCCGAGCACGGTTCCGCGGACACCTGGGCCACGCTCGCCCGGATCCGGGAGCGTGCGGGCGACCGGGAGGGCTCCCTGCGTGCCGCCCGGGCGGCCGTCGCCGCGGGCGGCGCGGGAGTCTGGTCCGCACTGGGGCAGGTCAGGGAGGACCGCGGCGACGGGCAGGGCGCCGAGGTGGCCTACCGCGCGGCGACCGACGCGGGCGACACGGCCGCGTGGACCGCGCTGGGCCGCCTTCACGAAGAGGCCGGTGACCGGCGGCGCGCAGAGCGGTGCTATCGCACGGGCGTCGACGCCGGCGACTACGAGGCCTGGGAGGGCCTGTTGCGCGTCACCGGCGGCGACCCACCGCCGCCACTTCACGGCCGGTTCGGGCTGGATGCGGCGGGCGGCTTCGCCGAGTCGCTGTGATCCCCTGTGGGCTCCTACCGACCGGTGACGACTGCTCCGGCTAGACGATCTCGCGCCGCGGCTTCTCGACGGTCTCCTCGCCGCCGGTGACGGACAGGCCGTCCGTCTCGGCGAAGGCGGCCGAACCGGCCTTCCCCGGCAGATGGTTGAACAGCAGGTTCAGGGCGATCGCCGTCAGGCAGCCCGCGCTGATACCGCTGTTCATCACCGTCTGGAACCAGTCCGGGAACTTCGCGTACACCGTGGGCACGCCCACCGGCAGCATGCCGACCGCCACCGAAACGGCCACCACCGTCAGGTTGTTGTTGCCCTTGAAGTCGACGCGGGCCAGTGTCCTGAGCCCGCTCGCCGCGACCGTCCCGAACATCACCAGACCGGCCCCGCCGAGCACCGGCGCGGGGATCGCCGCGACCACTGCGCCCAGCTTGGGCAGCAGACCGAGCAGGACTAGCATGCCGCCGGCCGTCGCGACCACCCAGCGGCTGCGCACCCGGGTCATCCCCACCAGTCCCACGTTCTGCGCGTACGCCGTGTACGGGAAGGTGTTGAACACCCCGCCCAGGACCGTCGCCAGGCCGTCCGCGCGCAGCCCGTCGGCCAGCGAGCGCGGCTCGACCCGCCGCCCGGTCATCTCGCCGACCGCGATCAGGTCACCGGTCGTCTCCGTCATCGTCACCAGCGCCACCACGAGCATGGACACGATCGCGGACGCCCTGAACTCCGGCACACCGAAGTGGAACGGCGTGCTGATCCCCACCCAGTCCGCGTCCCCGACCCCGCCGAAGTCGGTGAACCCGAAGGGCACGGCGACCGCCAGGCCCACCGCGATACCGGTCAGCACTGCGACCTGGCTGAGGAAGACCGGCGCGAACCGCTGCACGCCGAGCACGACCGCCAGCACGAAGGCCGCCAGCGCCAGGTTCTTCGGCTCCCCGAAGTCCTTCGCGCCGGCACCGCCCGCTGCCCAGTTGCCCGCGACCGGCAGCAGCGAGACACCGATGATCAGGATGACCGTGCCGGTGACCAGCGGTGGGAAGAAGCGCAGCAGCCGGCCGAAGACCGGTGCGAGCAGCACGATCGCGAGGCCCGCGACGATCACCGAGCCGTAGATCGCGGGCAGTCCGCCGCCCGTCGTCCCGATGAGCACCATGGGCGACACGGCCGCGAACGTGCAGCCCTGCATGATCGGCAGCCGGACGCCGAACCGCCAGAACCCGATGCACTGGATCAGCGTGGCGAGGCCGCACACCAGCAGATCGGCGGTGATCAGGTACGCCAGGTCGGCTGGCGACAGCTTCATCGCACCGCCCACGATCAGCGGCACCGCGACAGCGCCCGCGTACATCGCGAGCACGTGCTGCAGGCCGAAGGCCGCCAGCTGCCGTACCGGTGGTATCTCGTCGACGGGGTGCACTTCTGTGGTCGTGGCCATGGGGACTCCAGAGCGGCGGGTGGGGAGGGGCATCCGAACAGCACGAGACCGTAGGGTTCTTGAACAGTTTGTTGATTTCGGTGGTGTTGCCGGTACGTGTCGAGCCCGCCCGGCAGCGGTCCACTCCGCTACGCCGACCGCGCCGCCCCGAACAGCGCGTCCCAGTCGTCGAGTTTGACCACGCCCCGCCCGAGTTGCGCCCCCAGTGCGGCCTCGGCGCGCTCGATAGCCAGCCAGCCCGTCCACGGCACCGGTTCGATGCCCGCCGCGCGCAGTGCCGCGAGCGGGTTCTCCGGCACCTCCGCGCGCAGGAGCAGGGGCGCGTCCGCCAGCAGGGAGGTCGCGGTCTCCTTGGCGCACGGCCGGTTGGTGCCGATGACCCCCGTCGGGCCGCGCTTGATCCATCCGGCGACGTACTCGCCCGGCGAGGTGATGTCATCGCGCAGGACGCGGCCCTCCCGGTGCGGCACGGTGCCGGTCGCCGCGTCGAACGGCAGCCCCTCCAGCGGAACTCCGCGATAGCCCACCGAGCGCAGCACCAACTGCGCCGCCACGTCCTCGTACCGGCCGGTGCCTGTCACGCCGCCGTGGCCGTCCGGCGCCGTCCGCTCGAAGCGCACGGCGCCCACCCGGCCGCCGTCCGCGAGCAGTTCCACCGGTCGCAGGAAGAACCGGAGCCGGATCCGGCGGGCCGTCTGCCGGGACGGAGCGGCCGCCCACCCGCGCAGCGCCTCCACGTTGCGGCGCTGCACGGCGGGCAGCGCGGACGGATCGGCATACCCCGGATCCAGTGCCAACTCGGCCGGATCCACGGTCACTTCGGTGTCGGGCAGGCCGCCCAGCTCGCGTAGCTCCTTGGTCGTGAAGCGGGCCTGCGAGGGGCCGCGCCGACCGGCCATGTGGACCTCGGCGACCCCGCTCGCCGCCAGCGTGTCCAGCGCCGCCTGCGGCATGTCCGTCGGACGCAGTTCACCGGCGCCCCGCACCAGCATCCGTGTGACGTCCACGGCCACATTGCCCACGCCGATGACCACCGCCGACCGGACCCCGCGCACGAACCCCGCGTCCGCCGCGTCCGGATGCGCGCTGTACCAGGACACGAACTCGGTCGCCGACCAGCTGCCCGGCAGCTCCTCGCCGGGGATCCCGAGGTGGCGGTCGGTGGCGGCGCCCACGCAGTACACGACCGCGTGGTACATGGTCCGCAGCCGCGCCACGGACAGCCCGCCGGGCCCGCCCACCCGGATCCCGCCGAGGAAGCGCACCCGGTCGTGCTCCAGCACCGTGCGCAGGTTGCCCTGCAGGGACTTGATCTTCTCGTGGTCCGGGGCGACGCCGTAGCGCACCAGGCCGTACGGGCACGGCAGCCGGTCCAGCACGTCCACCCGCACTTCGGGATCGAGCTGGACCAGGGTCTGGGCGGTGTAGCAACCGCTCGGCCCGGATCCGACGACGGCGACACGCAGCACGGCGGTACTCCTTGCCCGAAGGAGAGGGTGTGCGGACGGCTCCAGCATGGCACCGCCGGGCCGGCAACGGCAGGGGCCGGCGGGGTGACCCGGACGCGTGTCCGCCCGTATGGAGTGTGATCATGAGGTTACGTTGCGTGTGTGCTAGAAGCATCCTTTCTTCATCTTTCCGATCGGCGTGTGCAGGACGGCACGGTGTCCGTGTGGCCCGCCTGGAAGGTGCAGGGGCATGGGGGCGCCACGTCCTTGGTCCACGTCCGGCTGGCCTTCCCCGACGGGGCGCGCGTCGACGCCGTGGCCGTGGTGACCGGGGGATACGTCTCCATCGAGGACGTCAAGGCGCAGCCGGCCCTGACCCTCGCCGACCTGACCGTGCTCGCCGACTGGATCGAGGATCCGCTGTTGGAGGCGTGCGGGGTGGCGGCCGAGGGGCCGTACGAGGGCGCCGGGGAGCACGGAGGTGACGGGGCGCGGCAGGACGTCGTGTACGCGGGAGGGCGCCGCGCCCGCCCCGCCTGGCCGCGGGGCATCGAGGGGTGCCGGCAGGCCGCCCGGGAATACCGTGCCGCACAGGAGGAGGGTGCCGACCCGGTCCTCGCCGTGATGTGCGCGACGGGGCACAGCCGCCGGCGCTCCCTCTGGCTGATCGCGCAGGCGCGGGACGCCGGATTCCTGGCGCCTCGTCATGCCAGACGGTGAAAGGGAGTTGAGCGGTGGCCGGCCCGGTACCCGCTACTCGTCCCGCTCCTCCGTCGCGAAGAACCGTGACAGGTCCTGCCCCCGGCCCGCCTCCTCGTTCGTGGTGCTGCCCGGCGGCATGCCCAGCTCCCAGTCGAGTCCGTACCGCTGGAACAGTTCGGCCCGCAGCGCCGGGACGGGCATCGGCACCCCCGGCACCAGTGCCGCGTACACCGCCCCCATCAGCAGGGCCCGCAGCAGGGGGTAGTCGGCCGTCACGTTCTGGGAGCCGTACCGGGCGACCGTGTCGCTGAGCAGCTCCGACAGACGTCGCTGCTCCGGGCACTGCACGAAGCCCTCGGCCTGGAGCAGCCCCGCCATGTGCTGCCGCATGAGCACCGGACGGTCGTGGGCGAGGCCCAGGATGGCGTCGATGGTGCGGGCCAGCCGCTCCCGGCCGTCCTCGGTGTGCGGCTCGTGCTCCAGCGCCTCCTCCAGCGTGCGGTGCATCAGCCGGTGCACGGCGGACTGCACCAACTGGCGCTTGCCGGGGAAGTAGTACGACACAAGTCCGCGCGCCGAGCCCGCCCGGTCCGCGATGTCGGCCAGCGTGGTGGCCTCGAATCCGTGCTCGTCCACCAGTTCCACCGCGGCCTGTAGCAGCCGCTCCCGGGAACGACGGCGCAACTCTTCATTGACCGAGGCGCTGCGCGGGGACATCCTGTAACTCCTGCGTTGACTGGCTGCCAGCCAACTATACTCACCGCAGGGGCACCGCTGTGCGCGGGGCCTGTTCGGAGCTGCCGTCCGTCTGGGGCGACACGGGGGATCGTCTCAGACGGACGGCGCGTGACTTCGGCGCTTCTTCCTTCAGCCCACCAGGTCCAGCACCGGCAGCAGCGCACCGGGGCGCTGCGCCACCGGCAGATGGTCCACGAAGTGCACACGGCAGCCCAGTGCGGCCGCGCCGCCGTCGGCCGCCCTGCTGTCGCCGACCATCAGCACCTGCCGCGGATCGACGCCCAGGTCCGCACAGGCGGCCGCGAACAGCCGCGGGTCAGGCTTCTGCGCACCGTGTTCGTACGACAGCACATAGGTGTCCACGTACGCGTCGACACCGTGCTCGTGGAAGACCGGGCGCAGGTCCCAGCCGATGTTGCTGACCACCCCGACGCCGGTCCCGCGCTCGTGCAGCGTGCGCAGCACCTCGGCGGTGTCCGGGTACGGCGACCAGGCGGCGGGCGTCATGTGCCGCTCGTACAGCGCGTCGTGCAGGCCCGGGGCGGGCAGCGGCACCCGTCGCGACAGCCCGGTGTAGGCGGCCCGGTGCAGCTCGGCGCTGCTGTCCCGGACCGCCCAGAGTCCGGCGAGGTCCGCCGGCAGCTCGACCGGATCAGACCCGCCCGGCAGTGCACCGGCCGCCTCCAAGGCCTGTGCGGTGTCGGTCAGTTCGGGGTCGGACAGCGTCAGGCCGGCCTCCTTCAGCACGGCACGCAGCCAGGACTCGGTGGACTCGACGCGGAACAGGGTTCCCGAGAAATCGAAGAGCACGGCAGCCATGCGCCGGACTCTACCGGCGTACGCCGTGCGTCCGGCCGCCCCGCGGCCACTCGTACACCGCCACGGCCACCGCCACCACCAGCGCCCCGAACACCCAGCCGCCCACGACGTCCGAGAGCCAGTGGACGCCCAGCCACACCCGGGTCAGGCCCACGCCGGCCACCGACACGGCGGCCACGGAGACGGCCGTACGCCACAGGGCGCGGCCCGCGCCGAAGCGGTGGAGTAGCCGCAGCAGCAGTCCGCAGACCACGGTGGCCGTCATGGCGTGCCCCGAGGGGAAGGCCGCGTAGTGCGCACTGTCGACGGGATCCGGCCAGATCGGGCGGGGCCTGCCGACCGCGGACTTCACCGACTGCTGCACGATCGTGGCCAGGGCGACGGTCACCGCCAGCCACAGGGCCGTCCACCAGGCCGCCCGCCGCCACACCAGCCACAGCGCGGCGGCCGCGCACAGCAGGCGCATGGTCAGCGGGTCCCAGGCCCAGTCCGTCAGGATGCGGAACGCGTGCGTGAGGCCGTGTTCGCGGACCGCCCAGCGGTGCGTGGTGCGGGCGACGTCGCCGTCCAGAGCGGTCAGCGGGTGCCACCGGGTCGCGACGAGCGTCAGCAGCAGCGCGGTACAGACGGCGAGTACGCCGACCACGGCGGCCGCGGTGCGGTGGACCGGCGGGCGGGGCGGCGGGCCGGGGGGCTGGTGGTGCATGCGGCGATCTTCGTCGACGAGACGGTCCGCGGGCCGCATCGGGGCCGGCGGCTCGGGCACGATCTAGCCCAGGGCCCGGAGTCCCGGCACGAGCGCCACCAGCACCGGGATCACCGGCACCAGTGCGGCCGCCGCCGTCAGGCGCAGCCGGTGCAGCGCCGGGAGACGGTCCGGGGGAGTCAGCAGCCGGTGCACGCGCTGCGGGACATGCGCCTGCGGGGTGGGGCAGGGCCCGAACACGCCCCGGTCCTCGTTGAGTCCGACCAGTGCCAGCGCGGTCGTCAGTCGGCCGAAGCGCCGCGAGGCCATGTCGTCCGCGGCCAACTCGACCAGCCGGTGCATCTCGTCGCGGAACGCCGCGAACACCGGTACCTGCGGAAAGCCGTCGGCCAGCGCGGTCGAGCAGTGCAGCAGCCAGTCGTGGCGGGCCCGGTCGTGCCCGTGCTCGTGGGCGAGCAGAGCGTCCAGCTGACGGCCCTTCAGTCGCTGCAGGGCGGCCGTGGTGATGACGAGCCGGGGCGCCGAACCGGGCAGCCACCAGGCGTCGGGACGCTCGCCCTCCAGCACCACCAGCCGGTCGGCGGCCGGCTTCTCGCCCGGCAACTGCGGGGCCCGCACCAGGAGTTCGGTGCGCCGCAGGCGTCGTCGCACCCGGGCCCGTACCACCTGGCGCACCAGCATCGCCAGGCTCCACAGCCCTCCGCAGGCGAGCGCCACCGCGGTCGGCGCGGCCCACGGCTCGGCCGTGCCCAGGGCGTAGGCGTCCGCCACCGCGCGCGGGGCCGTACCGAACACATGCCCGCGCACCGCCTGCCAGGCCGCCGCCGCGCTGAGCGTCATCGACAGCGCGCAGCACAGCAGTACGGCCGCCACCACGCACTGCCACACCCACAGGGCGACCACCGGCTCACGGTCCGGCCAGTCGGCCCGGGCGAGCAGCCGCGGGGCGACGACGGCGGTCAGGGCGCCGAGCAGCAACAGTGCCACGGGGACCATCATGAGCAGCACCCTATGAGCGCGGAGCCGCTCACGGGTACGGTCCATGGCGCCGAAGTGACGCAGGCAACGCCTGCGCCTCCTCGCCGGCCCGGTGACTCACAACGTGAGCAGCATGGCGACCATCCCGATCCCCATCGACAGCCGGCACGCACGCGCCAGCTCCGGACGGTCGCCCCAGGGCAGGGCCGCCGACCCGCCCGCCGCGGCGGACGCGGGCACCAGACGGGCGCCGGACAGCAGCACATAGCCGGTGAAGTAGAGCAGAAGCGCACCCGTCACCAGGGGCACTCCGGCGCCGGGGTGCGGGTGGTGGTGGGAGGCGGGGGAGGACGCCATGACGAGGGACATGTAGACCATCGCCGCCGTACCCACCAGATGGTGCAGATGGTGCGGGCCGCTGCGCGCGGACCACACGGCGTGCAGCGCCGCCGCGCCGAACACGGCCGCGTACCCCGGCCATGCCCACGCCGGCGGGGTGAACACCGCGGCGGGCACGGCCATCGCGGCCATGCCGAACCCCATGAGCGCCTCGCCGCCCGCGGCATGGCGCTGCTCCTCGACAGCGCTGCGCAACCGCAGCAGGCAGTAGCCCCCGGTCGCCGCGCACAGCGCGACCAGCAGCCAGGCGGCCGACACCGGTCCGTGCACGCGCACCTCCACGCTCGACGGTCGGTCGAGGTTGCGATGCCCGCGGCGGGCGGGGCGCATACAAGCGCAAGGAGGTACACGGGGAGCATTCGCCGGAACGCAGCAGGTGAGGGGTGAGGTCCTGTTTATGATTTACTAGTAAAACACATGCTAAATTAATGGCATGAGCAGTGCGCCCCCTCTCCGTCTCCCCCTCGCCGGTGTGCTCCGCCTCGGGCGTCCCTCCGACATCTGGTTCAAGCCCGCACTCAGTGCGGTCGCCGCGGTCGCCCCGCCCAACCTGACCCTGCTGGCGCTCGGCCGGCTCGACCTCGCCATGTACACGATGGCGGGAGCCCTGTGCGCGCTCTACGGCCACAACCGGCCCTACGCCGCCCGGGCCGGGGCCCTCGCCTGGGTGGTGCTCGGCATGGTCGGCGGGCTCGCCGTCGCCCTGGTCGCGGCTTCGCTCACCACCGACGCGGTCGTCCTGGTCACCGTCGGTGCCCTCATGGCAGCCGTGCAGAAGACGGTGTGCGACGCCACCCGCATCGGCCCGCCCGGCCACGTCGTCCTCACCTTCATCAGCTCCGCCTCCCTGTTCGCCCCACAGAGCCCCGGGCAGATCCCCGGCCATGTCGGGCTGGCTCTGGCGGCGGGCGCCTGGGCCTGGCTGGTGGGCATGGCACCCGGACTGCTGCGCCCGCACGGCCCCGAGCGTCGCGCCACCGCGCAGGCCCTGAACGCGGCCGCCGCGTACGCCGCCACCCGCGGCACCGCCGAGGGCCACGCCGGGGCCCGTGCCGCGAGCGCCGTCGCCATCCACGCCGCCTGGCAGTCCCTGCTGGTCACAGGCGCCCGCGCCGACCACACCCGGCGGGCCCTCGAACGGCTCCTGGTCCACGCCGAGGTCGCCCTCGCCGCACCCGCCGACACCGACCCCGAAAGGCTGCGTGCCTGGGCCCGCGACCTGCGCGGCACCGGCTGCATCCCGCGGGTCGGGTCCACACGCGAGGCGGCGGACGAACTGCTCGGTGCCGACACCGAACTCGCGCTCCCGCGCCTCCCGTTGCGGCACCGGCTCGCCCCGCTCGCGCCCCTCGCCGTCCGCACCGCGCTCGGCTGCGCCCTCGCCGGGTACGCCTCCCTGGCCCTCGGCGTCGGCCGCCCCTACTGGGCCCTCGTCACCGCGGCCTCCCTCTACCAGATCAACGTCACCCTGACCTGGAGCCGGGGCATCCAGCGCGTGGTCGGCAACCTCGTCGGCGTCCTCGTCTTCGCCGCGGTCGCCCCGCTCGCCCATCTCCACCCGGCGGCCCTGGTCCTGCTCTGCCTCGCCTTCAACTTCGGCGCCGAGGCGCTGATCGGCCGCAACTACTGGCTCGGGAGCGTGTGCGTCACGCCGATGGCCCTGCTCGTCACCGAGTTCGCCCGCAGCCAGGACTCCGGCCGGCTCGTCTCCGAGCGGGTCGCGGACACCCTCGTCGGCGCGCTGGTCGGCTTCGCCGCGGCGGTGGCCGTCACCAACCGGCGCGCCGGAGACCGCATCGAGCACGCGCTCACCACGGTGGAACGCGCCCGTGAACACGCCGCCCGCCTGCTCGCCGAGCCCCGCCCGGAGCCCCGCGCCCTGGAGGCAGCCCGCCGCACCCTCGCCGCCGCTCTCGTCGATCTGCGCGCCACGGCCGACGCCGCGTTGGGCGAGTGGTGGCAGCGCGCCCTGCCCGAGGAGCGGGTCGTGCTCGCCGAACAGTCCGGACACCGTACGCTCGCCGCGACGGTACGACGCCAGGGGCTCGCGCCCCTGGACCAGGACACGGGCAGGACGACGGAGGATGTACGGCCATGACGCCGACGAACGGACGACCGACGGCCCGGAACAGTGCGGCCGGCGGGCAGGCGGGGGCCGGGGACACCGCGACGAACGGACGACCGGAGCGGGACGGGAGCGACGCCGGGCACGGCCGTGGAGCCGGTGGGAGCGGCGCGGCCAGGGATGACACCGTCGCCGGAGTCGTCCAGCAGTGGCGGGCCGTGCACCCCGAGCTGGACACCGGACCCATGGAGGTCATCGGCCGGATCAATCGCTGTGCCGCCCTCCTCCAGCAGGCCGAGGACGCTCCGCTGCGCCGGGCCGGGCTCAGCCGCCCGGAGTTCGACCTGCTCGGCGCCCTGCGCCGCACCGGCCACGAGCTGACCCCGAGTGAGCTGTCCCGGGAGACCTTCTCCTCCGGGGCCGCCGTCACCAAGCGGCTCAAGCAGCTGACCGAACGCGGACTCGTCGAGCGGCGCGGCGACACCCGGGACCGCAGGGTCGCCCACGTCCGCCTCACCGACACCGGCCGCGACCTCGTGGACGGCATCCTGCCCGAACAACTCGCCTACGAGACCGCCGTGCTGTCCGTCCTCGCCCCCGAGGGCCAGGGCGAACTCGCCGCACTCCTCGCCGACCTGCTCAGCCGCCTGGAAGGCCGGATGGGCGCGCTGCGGGCGTGAGCCCCGGAGCACGTCGTGCACCGTACGGCGAGATCGCGCTGGAGCGCGCCCGAGGTCGGCCGGTCAGCCCTCCTGGCCCGCCGCGTACACGCCGAACGCCGCCCCCTGCGGGTCCCGCAACACCGAGATGCGGGGGCCGTCCGGCACGGACGTGGGCGGCAGGACGACGGCTCCGCCGGCCTGCTGGGCCACCGCGGCCGTGGCGTCCACGTCGTCCGCCGCGAAGTACGGCAGCCAGTGCGGGGGTACCTCGGGCGGGAACCGGTCGCCCATGTCGGCCATGCCGCCGAAGTCCTCTCCGTCGATACCCCACTGCGTGTACCACTGAGAGGAGTTGACGCTCCAGCCGAAGACCGTGGTGTAGAAGTCCCGGGCCCGGTCGGTGTCCCGGGTCGCCAGCTCCACCCAGCCGAGCGTGCCGGGCGCGTTGAACAGTCCGGCGCCCGGGAAGGCCCGCGCCTGCCACAACTGGAACGCCGCGCCCGCCGGGTCGCGGGTCACCGCGAAGCGGCCCACGTCGAAGACGTCCATGGGGCCGAGGATCACCGTGCCGCCGGCCTCCTCGACGCGCCGCACCGCATCGTCCGCGTCCGCCACCGCGAACGACACGTTCCAGGCGACCGGTTGGGACTCCTGGTACAGCGGGCTGAGCGCGGCGACCGCCGCGTCCCCGACATGTGCCATGGTGTAACCGCCCGCCTCCGGTCGCGGATCCGTCTCCGGCCGCCAGCCGAACAGGTCCGTGTAGAACCGCTTGGCACCCTCCAGATCGGAGGTCCCCAACTCGGTCCAGCAGGGGCCGCCGATCACCGGCTTGTCGAACTTCATGACCGCTCCTTTCGGCCGCTGCGGCCTGCTGTGCGGGAAGAGCCCGAGGAGCCCCCTTCTTGCACGCTAGTCCCCGCCGTGGAACCCGGCCATCCGGAGACAGGTGCGTCGCAGGGTGGTGTCTCTCCGGGCGGCCCCCAGGCCTCTTCGCCGTGCCGCTCGCGGGGCTCCGGCGCGGCGATCGCTTGCCCGGGCCTGCGGCCGGTACGGCCTGGAGGGTGCCGCACGGCTGATGGGCGACGTCTCCGACGGCTCGACGACCCCGGCTGCCGGGTGAGGTGACTTGATCCTGAGGTACGACGAAATTCCCCGAGGCCCGGCGGGGCCTCGGGGAATCCCGAGTGTCAACCGACCTGTGTCCGCTACCTGTTGCGCTCGATCAGCGGGCCGCGTGGCCGAAGTCGACGCCGGCGTTCGGCAGGCCGTTCGAGCCGGGCTGGTACGTGGTCACCGCGGCGACAGTGCCGCCCGCCGTCACGTTGGACAGCGGCAGCGCGTACAGAGTGCCGTGGGCGGACGGGCCGTAGGGCATGCCGACGTAGAGCCTGCTTCCGGTGAAGTGGATGCCCTTGCCCAGGGCCTGGTTCGCACCGGCCGGGCCGGGGATGCCGTCGCCGTCGCCGGCCTCGATCCAGCGGTCGTTGGCACCGGCCGAGCCGAGCAGTGAGAAGGTGTGGACGGCGCCGGCCTTGGTGGCCGTGCCGATCGCCTCGCCGGGGACGCCGACCGCGAGCTTCATCGTCGCCTCGGTGCTGACGGCTCGGGGGGGGGCGGTGTTGACGGCGGTGAGCGTCTCGCCCATGCGGTCGCCGGTCTCGGAGGTGCCGGAGACGTCGTCGTCCGCGGTGCCCTGCTTGAGCTCGCGCAGCTCGCTCCAGGTGCCGTCGGCCTTGACACGGACGAGGACCACACGGCCCGCGTCGAGCCGGTTCTCGGTTCCCACGACGACGCCCTCGCCGGGTGAGCCGATCGCGAGGATCGACTCGGTCGCGGCCGCCGCACCCGAGGGGCGGTACTCGGTCAACGACAGCGCCGCACCGAACTCGTCGCCCTCCTCGGCGCCGCCGGAGATGGTGTCCATGTCCTGGTCGATGCCGCTGAGCGGGGTCGGGATGTTGTCGGTGTTCAGCTTGTTGGGGTCGAAGAGCACCAGACCGCCGGCGTCCGTCTTGGACCCGATCTTCTCGTTGGGGCCGCCGATGGCGATGTGGCTTGCGTCGCCCGCGACGGCCGCGCCGAAGCGGTCACCGGCCTCCGCGGTGCCCGGGACATCGGTCTTGTCCTGGTTGACGGAGACGCTGGTGGTGCCGTGCACGTAGAAGGCGTTGCCCGCCTTCTTGAGCGTGCCGATGGCCTCGCCGGGCACGCCGATCAGCAGGTAGGGCTCGCCGGACCGGGTGGTGCGGGCGGCGATCGCCTGGCCCATGCGGTCGTCCGTCTCGGACGCCGACGCGGCGACAGCGCCCGTACCGGCGCCCTGCTCGAAGTGGGTGTCCTTCGTGGCGCCCGTGCCCAGGCCGCCGGGGCCGCCGTAGAGCACGTCGACCATGCCCGCGGCGGTGGCGGCGCCGAGGTCCTCGCCCGGGGTGCCGACGACGAGGTCGGTGTAGCCGTCCTCGTTGTAGTCGACGGTGTGATGGCCTCGCCGAAGCCGTCGTTCGCCTCGGCGCCGCCGGACACCCAGTCGAGGTCCTGGTTGATCTCGGCGGTGCCCTTGTCGCCGCCGAGCACGACCCGCACCGGACCCGCCCCGGCGTCGCCGCCGACGGCCGCCTTCGGGTCGGCGATCGCGATGTCCTCGACGCCGTCGCCGTTGCTGTTAACGGCGCCACCGAGCGTAAGACACCCCCTAGATGCCCGGCCGGTACCGCAGCGGATGGTCCGACGGGACCTCCACCAGGACGATCCGGGTGCCGTCGGGGTCGGCGATCCACATCTCGACCAGACCCCACGGCTCCCGCACCGGCGGCCGTACGATCTCGACGCCCTCGGTCACCAGCTCCTCGTGTGCGGCAGCCACGTCCGCGACCTGTAGCCACAACTGTGCCGCCGGCCCCGGCGGGGTCTGCGCGCGGCCGGAGACCTCCAGGAAGCCCCCGCCGAGGAAGTAGACGGTCCCGCGCTCGGGGCCCGTGCCGAACTCGCGGTAGACGGCCAGGCCCAACTGCTCGCCGTAGAAGGCGCGGGAACGCTCGGGGTCGGTGGGGTGGAGCAGGATCCGGCTGCTCAGTACGTGCACCATGCATCCCGACCCTAGTGGCAGAGTTACGCTCGTCCCTGGCTCAGCCGCCCCGAGATCGGAGACCGCCCCATGGACACCACCGCCACCGGACCGACGTTCCGCGACGCCACCGACGCCGATGTGGTCGCGCTGGTCGCGCTGATCGAGTCGGCGTACCGGGGCGACGCCAGCCGGGTCGGGTGGACCACCGAGGCGGACATCATCGAGGGGCAGCGGACCGACCCGGAGGGCGTGCGCCAGGTCATCAAGTCGTCGGACAGCCGACTGCTGACCGTCGAGCAGGACGGCCGTATCGTCGCGTGCTGCCAGCTCGAACACCGCGGCGACCACGCCTACTTCGGTATGTTCGCGGTCAGCCCCACCCTGCAGGGTGGGGGCCTGGGCAAGGTCGTCATCGCGGGGGCCGAGCAGCTGGCCCGTGCGACCTGGGGCGTCAGCGAGATGCACATGACCGTGATCTCGGTCCGCGACGACCTGATCGCCTGGTACGAGCGCCGCGGCTACCGCCGTACGGGAAGGATGACTCCGTTCCCGTACGGCGACGAGCGCTTCGGGATCCCGCAGCGCGACGACCTCCAGTTCGAGCTGCTGGTCAAGCCGCTGGTGTGACATTCCCGCGGGACCCGCGATACCTGCGGATCCCGCGCCGGCTCAGGCCGTGAAGCGGCCGGTGCGCTTGATCTCCGGGTAGTCGGTCGTCGCGCCGTCCAGCTGCAGTGCGCGCACCAGCCGCAGGTGGTCCTGCGTGTTGACCACCCAGCCGATGATCCTCAGGTCGGCCGCGCGCGCCTGCTCGACGACCTCCAGGGTCAGCCGGCGGATGTTGAGCACGAGGGTCGTTGCGCCCACCTCGGTGGCGCGCTCCACCACGTCCGTGCCGTAGCGGCTCGCGACCAGCGCGGTGCGCACGCCCGGCACCAGCCGGGCGATCTCGGCGACCGCCTCGTCGTGGAACGAGAGCACCTCCACCCGGGAGACCAGGTCCCGCCGGTGCATGACCTCGGCCAGCGCCCGGGCGGCCGCCACATCCTTGATCTCCGCCTGCAAGGGCGTCTTCACCGCGTCCAGGACCTCCTCGAAGACCGGCACCCGTTCCCCACGGCCCGCGTCCAGGGCGCGCAGTTCCGCGAGGGTCTTCTCGGCGATCGGGCCGGTTCCGTCGGTCGTGCGGTCCACCTCCGCGTCGTGCATGACGACCAGCGCGCCGTCCTTGCTCAGATGGAGATCGAGTTCGATCAGATCGAGGCCCGCCTGTTGCGCGGCGGCGAAGGAACGGAGGGTGTTCTCGGGCTCGACACCCATGACCCCGCGGTGACCGATGGTAAGGAAGTTCAAGGTTCAACTCGCTTCCGTCGACGGCGGCTCGGTGCCCGCGGATGCGACGGGACCTCATCGTCCGCGCGGCAGAGTCGCAGCCTAATGGCCGGGTCCCGCGATGAACCCGAACCTGCGCGGGGGATCGGCGCGCGGCGCCTGTGGCGCCTGGCTCGTATCCGCCCCGTGGTCACCCTGAGGTGGGCGAGTCCCCGCGACATTGACCGGCCGGATCCGATCGGTGCCCGCCTCGCGCCGCGCGACCTCCGCCGCCACGGCGAAAGTGACCGTTGTCACGGTTTGCCGCAGGAAAAACAGCGGTGTTCATGGGAGTCGGCAGAATAATTTCCCGAGTAGGGTCTTGCTGGGAGAAAGAGGGTATGCATACGGTGTCCATACGCGAGGTTCTCCCGTGGAGGATGGGGCATGACGGAAATTCTTGTGCAGGTGGGTACCGAGGGACAGGTTCCTTCGCTGACCAGGGTGGTTGAGCACCCGGCCTGGCCCGTGCTCAAGGATGCGGTGGAACAGATCCGGCCATGGCAGTCCGCGGACGGGTCGATCGACTTCGACGCCGAGGGTGCCCCGGGTCGCGGCGATGCCGAGGCGGCCGTGGGCCGGGTCGTCGAGTCGGTCGAGCAGCTCTCCGGGCTTCTCCCGCACGACGTCGCCTACCACGAGGCCCTCGTCAAGGACCTGCGCCGCTGGGCCGAGGGCGGCTTCCAGGTGCCGGACTTCCTCGACTCCCTCCTGGCGTTCCAGCCCGCGGCGGGCCGCGCGGACGGGCTGCAGCACCTGGTCGTCTTCCCGATGTACACGCAGAACGGCAACCCGGACCGCAATCTGGAGGCGGTCGTGCTGCGCATGGTGTGGCCGGACTGGCTGGCCGAGCTGGAGCGCACCCGCTACGACAACCCGCTGTTCTGCGGCATCAAGTTCGAGGACTTCACGGCCGGGTACGACACGAACTCGGCCGTCCTCTTCCCGGAGACCATCGCCGTGCGCGAGGCGCCGGAACGCTTCACCTGGGGTGGCATCTTCTGCGACCGCGAGGCCGCCCGCTTCCGCCGGGTCACCGACGCGGCGGTGGACATCCTGGGCCTGGAGCTGCCCGAGGACATCGCCGCGATGGTCCACGACCAGAAGCGCTGCGAGGAGGCCTTCGTGCTGTGGGACATGGTCCACGACCGCACCCACAGCCACGGCGACCTGCCGTTCGACCCGTTCATGATCAAGCAGCGCCAGCCGTTCTGGATGTACGGCCTGGAGGAGCTGCGCTGCGACCTCACCGCCTTCAAGGAGGCCGTGAAGCTCCAGGCGGACGGCGTCTCGCAGGCCCGTGACGTGCAGTACGCGGTGCTCTTCGACCGCATGTTCCGCTTCCCGCTCACCGGTGACCGCGTGCGCAACTACGACGGCGTCGGTGGCCAGCTGCTCTTCGCCTACCTGCACAAGCACGACGTCATCCGCTGGACCGACAACAAGCTCTCCATCGACTGGGAGCGTGCCCCGCAGGTCACCAACCAGCTGTGCGCCGAGATCGAGAAGCTGTACCGGGACGGCATCGACCGCCCCAAGCTCGTGCACTGGTTCGCGGGCTACGAGCTGGTCTCCACCTACCTCGCCCCGCACCCCGGCTCCAAGTGGGCCAAGGGTCCGGACGCCCTGGACCTGACCCAGCCGCCGCGCAAGCTCGTGGACGACGTGCTTCCGGACGAGTTTCCGCTGAGCATGTTCTTTGAGGCCCTGTCCAAGAAGCTGAAGAATGTGATCGCCTCCACCAAGGGCATCACGGCGGACAGCGCCGAGCCGGTCGCCGCGTGAGCGACCGCGTCCAGAACACAGCTCAAGAGGGGAACAACATGCGGAACGGGGCTCTCAGTGGTGCGGTGATCGCGGTCGCCGGCGCGGGCGGACCGGCGGGGCACGCGGCGCTGGTCAGGCTCGCCGAGGCGGGCGCGGTCGTCGTCGGTGCCGACAACAACCCCGAGCGCCTGGCGGAGGCCGTGGACGCGGCCCGTTACGCGGGCGGCGGTGCCACGGTCACCGGCGAGACGGTCGACCTGCTCGACCTCGACTCGACCCGTCACTGGGCCGCGCGCATCGAGAAGGACCACGGCCGTATCGACGGCCTGGTCCACCTCGTCGGCGGCTGGCGCGGCAGCGCCACCTTCGCCGAGACCGACCTCGCGGACTGGGACCTGCTGGAGAAACTGCTGATCCGCACCGTCCAGCACACCTCCCTGGCCTTCTACGACGGCCTGCAGCGCAGCGACCGCGGCCGGTACCTGCTGATCAGTGCCGCCGGCGCGTCGACGCCCACCGCGGGCAACGCCGCGTACTCCGCCGCCAAGGCCGCCGCCGAGGCGTGGACGCTCGCCATGGCCGACGGCTTCCGCAAGGCCGGGGGCGAGGGCGGGCCCCGCTCGGCTGCTGCCATCCTGGTGGTGAAGGCGCTGGTGCACGACGCGATGCGCGCCGAACGCCCCAACGCGAAGTTCGCGGGCTTCACGGACGTCAAGGACCTCGCCGAGGCCATCGAGGGCGTCTGGAGCAAGTCCGCCGCCGAAGTGAACGGAAACCGTCTGTGGCTGACCGAGAAGCCGTGAACCCTCCGAAGACCGACGCGCGTCGCCATCACGACCCGGAGGTCCGCGGTTTCGCCAGCGACAACTACGCCGGGGCGCATCCCGAGGTGATGGCCGCCCTGGCCCTGGCCAACGGCGGCCACCAGGTGGCCTACGGCGAGGACGACTACACGGAGAACCTCCAGCGGATCATCCGCAGCCACTTCGGCTCCACGGCGGAGGCCTTCCCGGTCTTCAACGGCACCGGCGCGAACGTCGTCGCGCTCCAGGCGGTCACCGACCGCTGGGGCGCGGTGATCTGCGCCGAGAGCGCGCACATCAACGTGGACGAGGGCGGTGCGCCCGAGCGCATGGGCGGCCTGAAGCTGCTCACCGTGCCCACGCCCGACGGCAAGCTCACGCCCGAGCTGATCGACAAGCAGGCCTGGGGCTGGGAGGACGAGCACCGCGCGATGCCGCAGGTCGTCTCGATCACCCAGAGCACGGAGCTGGGCACGCTCTACACGCCCGACGAGATCCGGGCGATCTGCGAGCACGCCCACGCGCACGGGATGAAGGTGCATCTGGACGGCTCCCGGATAGCCAACGCCGCGGCTTCGCTGAACGTGCCCATGCGGACGTTCACCAACGCCGTCGGCGTCGACATCCTCTCGCTCGGCGGGACGAAGAACGGCGCCCTGTTCGGCGAGGCGGTGGTGGTCCTCAACCAGGACGCCGTCAGCCACATGAAGCACCTGCGCAAGCTGTCCATGCAGCTCGCCTCCAAGATGCGCTTCGTGTCGGTGCAGCTGGAGGCGCTGCTCGCCAGGGACCTGTGGCTGCGCAACGCCCGGCACGCCAACGAGATGGCCCAGCGGCTGGCCGAGGGTGTGCGCGCGGTGCACGGCGTGGAGATTCTCTACCCGGTGCAGGCCAACGGCGTCTTCGCCAAGCTCCCGCACGACGTGAGCGTGCGGCTCCAGGAGCGGTTCCGCTTCTACTTCTGGGACGAGGCCGCCGGTGTCGTGCGCTGGATGTGCGCCTTCGACACCACGGAGGAGGACGTCGACACCTTCGTGTCGGCCCTCAAGGAGGAAATGGCGCGCTAGCCCTCGAGATTGCATAGATATGCGGTCACCTGAAAAGTCATTGACGATCGGGTGATCGCATTCCTATGCTCTGCGGCCATGGAGCTGATCCAGAACACCGCTGATCTGTCCGCCTACTTGGCCGACGACGAAGTCATCGACCATCGCCATCCCCTTGTGCGGGAGACGGCCGCCCGGCTGGCCTCGGGTGCGGCCGACTCGTATGAGTATGCGCGGGCCGCGTACGAATTCGTACGTGACACGATCCCGCACTCACAGGACTCCGGCGACCTCCGCGTCACCTGGCGCGCTTCCGACGTCCTGAAACTGGGCACGGGCATCTGCTACGCCAAGTCCCATGCCCTCGCCGCGCTGCTGCGGGCCGAGGACATCCCCGCCGCCCTGTGCTACCAGCGCCTCACGGACGACGTAGGCGGCCATGCCGTGCACGGGCTGGTCGCCGTGCGTTTCGGCGGGGCCTGGCATCGGCAGGACCCGCGCGGCAACAAGCCGGGCGTCGATGCCCAGTTCTCCCTGCGCGGCGAACGTCTGGCGTGGATCCCCGATCCGGCGTCCAATGAGATGGACTATCCGGTCCTGTATGCTGAACCTCATCCTGTCGTCCTGGGTTCCCTGAAGGCGGCCCCGGACCGCCCGTACCTGTGGAAGACACTCCCCACCGCACTCTGAGGCCAGGCAGATGACGTTCACCCTCACCGTGTCCGACGAGGTCCGCGCCCTCGCGCCCGGCTTCACCCACGTCGCGATCGAGGCGTACGGCCTCGCCAACGGGCCCAGCACCGAGGCGAGTTCGGCACTGCTGGACGAAGCGGCCCGCCGACTGGCCGCACGCCTGGACGGACGGGCGCCGCACGAGGACCCGCACATGGCCGCCTGGCGCGAGACGTACACCGCCTTCGGCTCCAAGCCGTCACGCACCCGCAACTCGGCCGAGGCGCTGGCCAAACGTGCCCTCACCGACGCCGGCCTGCCCCGGATCAACCTGCTGGTGGACCTCTACAACGCCGTCAGCGTCGCCCACCTGATCCCCGTCGGCGGCGAGGATCTCGACCGCGTCCAGGGCGGAATGCGGCTCGTCCGCGCCACGGGTGAGGAGGACTTCGTGACGGTCGCGGGCGGTGAGGAGGCGGTCGAACACCCGGACGCCGGCGAGGTCGTGTGGCGCGACGAGGCCGGCGTGACCTGCCGCCGCTGGAACTGGCGCCAGGGGCCGCGCACCCGCCTCACCGAGGAGACGGTCTCCGGCATCTTCCTGCTGGAGACCCTCGCCCCGCTGCCGGTCGTGCAGGCGCAGGCGGCGGCCACCGAACTCGCCGAGCTGCTGGAGAAGTTCAGTCCCGGGGCGCGGATCGAGGTACACGCCCCCGTCTCGGCCGGAACGCCGGCCTGACCGGCGTCCCACCGCACTCGCTGATCTCCCGGCCATGAGTGACGGGGGCAAGGGCTGACGCCGGTCCGGTGGACGCGGAACGATCCGACCAGCAGGGCATGGCAACCCCTCCCGGCCGGTTCGCCCGGCTGCGGCAGCACTGGCTTGCTCGCCTCGGCCGTGGCGTCGGCCCTGGTCGCGGCCGGCACGGTCGCCCCACCGGTCTTCATGGGCGAGTTCTGCACGGTGCTTTCCACCTCGACCGGTCCGCTCGCCCACGACCCGGCAGCGGCCACTCGTGCCCTCGACTCCGGCCACGACCTGTCCCGGGTTCGATGCGGTGGGTCCCCGCCGCCTACGCGGTGGTCGCCACCGTCCATCAGGCCGACATGTCCTCGGGCATGGCGCCCGGAGCGGCCCGCGTGCACGCCGGCCACGTCGTCGCCGGCATCCGGTTGCGCACCTCCTCCGACGGCACCAACACCCCTGCGGTCACCGCGGGGACGGCTGCCCCTGACGCGACGGGGTGGAGGCCCGACCGGGTCGGCCCTGTGAGTCAGTGGTCCGGAGCCTGGGCGGTCACGACAGCCGGCGCAGCCCTCGTCCGGCGCCGGGTGTCAGTGCGCCTCGGCCGCGCGCAGCTGCTCCGCCGTGGGTGCCGTGCCGCCGAGGTGGGCCGGCATCCACCAGGAGTCCTCCGCGCCCTTGGGGCGTGCGGGGTAGGTGCGCTGGGCGGCATCCAGCAGCTCCTGGACGCGCTCGCGCAGGCGTCGGGTGATGGCGCCCGCGTACTGGTCGCGCGGGGCCTCGACCGGCTCACCGACCCGGATGGTGATCGGGGTGTGGCTGCGCTTGAAGTTGCGCGGGTGCCCCTTGGTCCACAGCCGCTGCGTGCCCCACACTGCCATCGGGACGAGCGGGACGCCCGCCTCCTGCGCGAGGCGGGCCGCCCCCGACTTGAACCCCTTCAGCGTGAAGGACTCCGAGATCGTGGCTTCCGGGAACACCCCGATGACCTCGCCGGAGCGCAGCGAGTCCAGCGCGTGCGCGTAGGCCGCCTCGCCCTGCCTGCGGTCCACCGGGATGTGCTTCATCCCGCGCATCAGCGGCCCGGACACCTTGTGCCGGAAGACGGACTCCTTCGCCATGAAGCGCACCAGACGCTTCTGCGGCAGGGCCGCCAGGCCGTTGAAGATGAAGTCCAGGTAGCTGATGTGATTGCTCACCAGGACGGCGCCGCCCGAGCGCGGGATGTTCTCCGACCCCTGGCAGTCGATCTTGAGGTCCCAGGCCTTGAACAGTGTCTTGGCGAAACCGATGACGGGACGGTAGACCAGCTCTGCCATGGGCGGGGTGGGCCCTTTCTGCTCTGCTCGGGAAAGGGGGCTCCCGGCGGGAAAGTTACGCAGCCGTAGGTTTACGGCGTCTCGCAGATCGTGCCCGAAGAACGGACGGGTAGCCAGTCCTGGTGCCCCGCGGCGGCGAGATCCTCGTCACGTCGGCCTAGTGCCCCACCTCGGTTCTTCGGGGCACGGGAATCTTCGTGGTCCCCTGGATGCTGGTGCAGGAGATGACCGGATCGGCGGAGCGGGAGAGCACGGGTGCGCGGGCGGGACGACGGTAAGCGACTCGAAGCGGCCGAGCTGGGCGGCGAACTGGGAGCACGGGCAACGCTCGTGCAGTTCTCCAGCGCCTTCTGCGCGCCCTGCCGGGCCACCCGGCGTGTCCTCGGCGAGGTCGCCGCCCTGGTGCCGGGCGTCACCCACGTCGAGATCGACGCCGAGGCCCACCTGGACCTCGTACGCGAGCTGGAGATCCTGAAGACGCCCACCGTGCTGGTCCTCGACGCGGCAGGCCGCGTGGTGCGGCGCGCCACCGGACAGCCCCGCAAGGCCGACGTGATCGCGGCACTGGGGGAGGCGGTGTGAGGGGCCTCGGGCGCACGGTGAGGCATCTCCCAGATCCCGGAACCAACTTGACTGTCCGTACCACCTATCGTCAGCCTGACCCCATGCCGACCGAACTCCTTCTCGTCGGGCGGGTCCACGTGGATCTGGCCCGTACCGCGAGCGCGCGCTGTCCGGGCCGTTGAACATCCACGGACCCGCTCGTCAGCCCCGGCAGAAGGACAACTCCATGACGGCCACGCCCGACCTCGGTACCTTCCGGACCGCCTCTCCCGACCTGCTGCGCGCCACCTTCCGCCGGCATGCCGCCGGTGTAGCGGTGATCACCGCGCGTGGGACCTCGGGCCCGGTCGGCTTCACCGCCACCTCCCTCACCTCCGTGTCCGCCGAGCCCCCGCTCGTCTCCTTCGGTATCGGCACGGGCGCTTCCAGCTGGCCCGCCATCGCCGAGACCGAGCACGTCGGCATTCACATACTCGGGGAGCACCAGAGCGACCTGGCCGCCACCTTCGCGCGCAGCGGCGCCGACCGCTTCGGCGCGCCCACGGCCTGGCGGGAGGGCCCGGACGGCGTACCCGTCCTCGACGATGTGCTGGCCTGGCTCGTCTGCCGGATCGTCGGCCGCGTCCCGGCCGGTGATCACCGCATCGTGCTCGCCGAGGTCGTCCTCGGTGACTCCGCGGGGGCCGGACGCCCCCTCCTCTACCACCAGGGCCGCTTCAGCGGCCTGCGGGATTGATCACGCCCGGCTCTCCTGCGAAGCCGTCGAGTTCCGGTTACGCTGCGTTGCGAAGGTCACAGTTCAAAGCGCTTGCTTAGCGGGCACGAATTGGGTGTACTGACGAGTAATATTTCGGTCGGAGCGCGCGGACGCCCCGACCGGGATCGGCCGCTTGAGGCGCCTATGCTGCCTGCAAGAGGCAGCCCGGAAATGACGATGCAGTAGGAGAGCCGGCGTGAGCTTGAGGATCGTTGTCACTGTGAAGTACGTGCCCGACGCCACTGGCGACCGGCACTTCGCCGATGACCTGACCGTCGACCGCGACGACGTGGACGGTCTGCTCTCCGAACTGGACGAGTACGCGGTCGAGCAGGCGCTGCAGATCTCGGAGGACGCGGACGACGCCGAGGTCACCGTCCTGACCATCGGCCCCGAGGACGCCAAGGACGCGCTCCGCAAGGCGCTGTCCATGGGTGCCGACAAGGCCATTCACGTCGAGGACGACGACCTGCACGGCACCGACGCCATCGGCACCTCCCTGGTGCTGGCCAAGGCGATCGAGAAGGCCGGTTACGACCTGGTCATCTCCGGCATGGCCTCCACCGACGGCACCATGGGTGTCGTGCCCGCGCTGGTCGCCGAGCGCCTCGGTGTCCCGCAGGTCACCCTGCTGTCCGAGGTCTCGGTCGAGGACGGCACGGTCAAGGGCCGCCGCGACGGCGACGCCGCCAGCGAGCAGCTGGAGGCCTCGCTGCCGGCCGTCGTCTCCGTCACCGACCAGTCGGGCGAGGCGCGCTACCCGTCCTTCAAGGGCATCATGGCGGCCAAGAAGAAGCCGGTGGAGTCCTGGGACCTGTCCGACCTGGACATCGAGGCCGAGGAGGTCGGTCTCGACGGCGCGTTCACCAAGGTCGAGGCCGTGGCCGAGCGTCCGGCCCGCACGGCCGGCACCATCGTCAAGGACGAGGGCGAGGGCGGCAAGCAGCTCGCTGAGTTCCTCGCGAGCCAGAAGTTCATCTAAGGGCTCGCCCCCCGCTGACCGCCCCTCAACTTCGTTACGCAGGAGAGCAATCCCATGGCTGAAGTCCTCGTCTACGTCGACCACGTGGACGGTGCCGTCCGCAAGCCCACCCTGGAGCTGCTGACCCTGGCCCGCCGTATCGGCGAGCCCGTCGCGGTCGCGCTGGGCAACGGCGCCGCCGACACCGCCGCCGCGCTCGCCGAGCACGGCGCGGTGAAGGTCCTCACCCACGACGCCGCCGAGTACGCCGACTACCTGGTCGTGCCGAAGGTGGACGCCCTGCAGGCCGCCCACGAGGCCGTCTCCCCGGCCGCCGTGCTGGTCCCGTCCTCCGCCGAGGGCAAGGAGATCGCCGCCCGCCTGGCGCTGCGCATCGGCTCCGGCATCATCACCGACGCCATCGACCTGGAGGCCGGCGACGAGGGTCCGGTGGCCACTCAGTCGGTGTTCGCCGCGTCCTTCACCACCAAGTCCCGTGTCACCAAGGGCACCCCGGTCATCACGGTCAAGCCGAACTCGGCCGCCGTCGAGGCCGCCCCGGCCGCCGGTGCGGTCGAGGCCCTGTCCGTCTCCTTCTCCGAGAAGGCCACGGGCACCAAGGTCACCGGCCGTACGCCGCGTGAGTCGACCGGGCGTCCGGAGCTGACCGAGGCCGCGATCGTCGTCTCCGGCGGCCGTGGCGTGAACGGGGCCGAGAACTTCTCGATCATCGAGGCGCTCGCCGACCAGCTCGGTGCGGCCGTCGGTGCCTCGCGCGCCGCGGTGGACGCGGGCTGGTACCCGCACACCAACCAGGTCGGCCAGACCGGCAAGAGCGTCTCCCCGCAGCTGTACATCGCCAACGGCATCTCCGGCGCCATCCAGCACCGCGCCGGCATGCAGACCTCGAAGACCATCGTGGCCGTCAACAAGGACCCCGAGGCCCCGATCTTCGACCTGGTCGACTACGGCGTGGTCGGCGACCTCTTCGACGTCGTCCCGCAGCTGACCGAGGAGATCAAGACCCGCAAGGGCTGATCGCCGCCAGGTTGTACGAGGCCCCCGTGACCGCGCCGGCGCCCGTGGATCACCGGGATCCGGGCTCTGTCCGGTGCCGTCCCGCCCGAGGAGACCTTCGTCCATCTCC